>JABSRX010000061.1 GCA_013214695.1 Rhizobiaceae bacterium
CGAAATAGGGATCACCTTCCGGATCCCCCCAGCGCTCAACGACCTCATCCTGAATCTCAACTGGAAGCGTCGCGAACAATTCCTTGTAATGACTCATGGAAAGCCGCTCACGAACCTGCAGGGTTGAGCGGTCGCGGGCCGAGTTCGTCGGCCCGGCCTGCAAATATTCGATCAGTGCATTGCCGTCCTGCGGCAAGTCGCTGACGGAATATCCTTGCGCCTCCATGGCCCGCAAGACTTCCATCGTGCCGGCCGGTGTATCCAGTCCGACACCGTTGCCAAGTCGCCCGTCCCGATTGGGGTAATTGGCCATGATCAGCGCTACATTACGCTCCTCTACAGGCGCGTTGCGCAGCCTGATCCAGGCGGCGGCGAGCTGCGCGACAAACTCAATACGATCGCCGCGCGCCACGTGTTTGACGATATTGGCCTGTGTGGCTTCGTCGTAGTTCTCAGCATTTTTGAAGGCAATCGCGCGGGCAAGCACGCGGCCGTCGACTTCCGGCAACGCCACATTCATCGCCAGATCACGCGACGACAATCCCTGATCTGAACCGGCCCAGGCCTCTTCGCTTCCACCTGCCAAAATAGCCTGCAGGACAACCGCGCCGCCTTCTTCCAGAACAGTGGGGACACGATTGGAATCGGGTGACGAAACCGCAAAGCCGGTCATGTTGATGACAACACCCGGTTGGGTCTTCCCAAACAGTTCACGCACGGTGGTCTGCGAAAGGTCATCTTTCAGCGAACTGACGAAGACTGGCAGCGCATTGATGCCCTGTTCTGCAAGCGCGTTGATCAGCGCTGCCACCGGCTGCGTATTGCCCGACTGCAACAGCGCTCGATAGAAGGTCAGGGCAACGACCGGCTGACCGTCGGTCCAGCTTTGCCGCAAATCCACCAGCGATGGCGTATCCACCCCGGGCCACCAAAGCCCGGCCTTCAAGAGCGGCGCAGGCGGTTGAACGCTGGCAGTATCTGTTTCACCATCTAGCGTGACCTGACAGGTGCGCAGGAAATTGGCGGCGTTCTGGGCGCCGCCCTGCACCAGATAGTCCCAAAGTGTCAGCACCAGATGCGGATCGGCGGTGCTGAAGCGCGCCAGGGTTGCATCCGGTTTGTCATCCCCCGGCAGCACGACAAGCGGAATGTCATGCTCAAGGCAGGCGGCGTGGAGAACTTCCAGCCCATAGGGCCAATAGCTTTCCCCTCCAAGCACCCGGGCCACCACCATGCGTGAGTTGGCGATGGTGTTTTCGGCATAGACGTCGACCGACATGGGGTGCGACAGCGTCATCATGTTGGCCAGGCGTAGGCTCGGCGGCTTTGTCAAACCACCCAGCGCCGACGAAAGGCTCGCAAGCTCCGTATCGGCAGCCGAAATAAAAACGATATCGGCGCCAGATTGGCCGAGATCGATGGCTTCGTCTGCATCCGCCAGCGCGCCCTGTTGTGCCAATAGCAGATGCATGATCGTTAGCTCAGCGCTTTGGTGATGTCAGCACGAATGGCCGCTTCGTCCATGTCGTGCAGACCAATGACCACAAGCCGTGACCCGCGCGTTTCTTCGGCCGTCCAGTCACGATCGAAATAGGTGTCGATGCGCTTTCCAACAGCTTGAACAACCAACCGCATCGGCTTGCCCTCAACCTCAACAAACCCCTTCAAACGCAGAACATCATGGGCTGCAATGACCTTCTTCAATGAGGCGACCAATGCCTTGACGTCGGAAATTGAACCGCCTTCTGCGACGAAGCTTTCAAAGTCGTCGTGGTCATGCTCATGGCCATCTGCATGGTGGATTTCGTGATGGCTCTTGCGGTTTTCGATGTCGTCTTCGGTGCCAACGCCCAGCCCCAACAACACGTCAGCGCTCGGCGCGCTGTCGATACCGGCGCGGATCAGCTTCACCCGACGTTCCGTGGCATCCCGAACCTCACCTTCCACGGCATCCAAAGCACTGATCGGCAACAGATCCGTCTTGTTCAAGATGATCATGTCGGCGCAGGTGATCTGGTCTTCAAACAGTTCTTCCAGCGGACTTTCGTGATCAAGGCTTTCGTCCTGCTCCCGTTGGGCCTGAACGGCATCGTGGTCATCGGCAAACCGACCGTCCGCCACAGCGGCTGAGTCTACCACCGTCACCACGCCATCGACAGAAACCCGCTCCCGGATGTCGGGCCAGTTGAAGGCATTGACCAAGGGCTGTGGCAGCGCCAGTCCGGATGTTTCAATGACGATATGATCAGGTTTACGATCGCTTTCCATCAACTGTGTGATGGTTGGAATGAAGTCATCGGCGACCGTGCAGCAAATGCAGCCATTGGTCAGTTCAACGATATCGTCCTCGGTGCAGGTTTCATCTCCACACCCCGCCAGTACGTCTCCATCCACTCCCAGATCACCAAACTCGTTAATAATCAGGGCGATACGCTTGCCATTGGCGGTCGCCAACAGGTTGCGGATCAGGGTCGTTTTGCCGGAACCAAGGAAACCGGTGATCACCGTTGCCGGAATTTTTTGCGCGTCCATTTCAGTCTCTCTTCAAAATCTATTTCAGTTTTTGCGGCAGACCCGCAGTGACAAAATATACATGCGCCGCCACACCATCGGCGGCGACGTCTTGGTGCAATCGACCCGCGTGATCGCGAAAATCCCGGGCCATTTTTTCCATCGGCACGATGCCTTGTCCGACTTCGTTGGAAACCAGCAATACCGAAGTATCTGCGGCCAGGGCAGCAAGGCAGTCGACAAGCTGGCGACACTCCTGCGCAACATCCTTTTCCGCCATCATCAGATTGGTCAGCCACAGCGTCAGGCAATCGACCAAGATGCAATTTTGTGCGCTGGCCAGCTCCGGCAGGCATCCAGCCAGATCCAAAGGTTCCTCGACCAGCTTCCAGTCCTCACCGCGGCGTTCCTTGTGCAGGGCAACGCGCTGTTCCATCTCGTGATCATTCTCCCAGACCTGGCTGGTCGCGAGATAGACTTTTTGGCGCCCGCTTTGCTTGGCAAGACCTTCAGCAAATGTGCTTTTGCCGGACCGCGCGCCTCCCAGAATCAGTGATACACCGGGCTGGAACGTCATCGGGCCACCTCGGCTGCATGCATGAAATGCGGACATGATTGCGCCACCAGCGCTGCCCCGCAGTCAGTTTTCATGATCAAGCAACTCCCGTGCCTCAGGGGAGCTGGTTGGACGGCGACAATGGGGGCAAGAAGGGCGAAAGCTTCGCGTCTTGGTTCCGTGTCGGCGCGCCCCGGAACTCCCCGTCCGATGAACGTTTGGGCATCATTGCCCGTTGCAATTGGCAGGTCTCCTGGCTGCGGATCATCGGCCTCTGCCCGCCTTCCCGTCTCACAGTGAGACAGTGGCTTATCGGGCAGTGCCTCACCGCTACAGTCGCGGGGTCGGCTGTGTTTTGAGCCCCCGANTTNGGTCGACCCGTCACATTCCCTTTTGCTTTTCGACTCCCCTTTCGGGGCAGGTCGAAAACCAGTTGCTNGTCGGAATAAATAGCGCGCCACCCCACAAGTCAATCACGAATGCGACATGGCCTGACGGCCTGGAACCGTTCGTGTACGGCGAGACCTCACAGTCAGCGCGGTATGTCCCAGAATTCAGCGGCGATCACTGTTTCAAGATGATCTGCCAGGGCATCCAGGGCTTCTTCCACGTTTTGGCGATAGTTCATGCCGCTGTCGACGACGCCAATGCGCGCCAGATAGGCATTGCGCCAGGCATCACCGGCAAACAAACCGTGCAAATAGGAGCCTCGAACCTGTCCATTTTCCGACACGGCACCGTCATTCTCGCCGTTGATGCGGATCATCGGTCGCGCCGTATCCGGTCCGGTGGTTCTGCCCATATGGATTTCGTAACCGCTCAACGGCTGGCCGGTCTCAACGTCGATCGCATCGCTATTGAGGACGGTTTTTTCGGGCACCAAGACGGTTTCAATATCGAGGATACCCAGTCCCTGCGCTTCGGTCTGGGTGCCTTCAATCGCGTCTGGATCTCGGACCACATTGCCGAGCATCTGATAACCACCACAAATCCCCAGAACATGACCGCCCATGGAAATATGCCGGACCAGTTCTGCATCCCAGCCGAGTTCCCTAAACTGCAGAAGATCAGAAATGGTTGATTTGGAACCTGGCAGCACGACCAGTTTGGCGTCTGATGGCCAACTTTCCCCTGGGCGCACAAAGACCAGCCGAATCCCCGGCGTTTGCTGCAACGGGTCCAGATCATCAAAGTTGGCAATGCGCGACAACACCGGCACGACCACCGTGACATCATCGGTTGCGTTTTCGTCGGGCCGTATGGCCTTTTCCAGCGCCACTGAATCCTCGGCTGGAAGGCGCGCAGCATCCGGCAGATAGGGGATGACACCGTAACTGCGCCAATCTGTAAATTGGGTGATCTGCTTCAAACCGTCATCAAACAGGCTGACATCGCCGCGAAACTTGTTGATCAGATAGCCGCTGACCATCTCCCGGTCTTTAGTCGGCAGGATCGTATGGGTGCCAACGATGCTGGCAATCACGCCGCCCCTGTCGATGTCGCCAACCAGCACCACCGGGACGTCCGCTGCCGTGGCAAAGCCCATATTGGCGATGTCACCGGCCCGCAGGTTGATCTCGGCGGCGGACCCAGCCCCTTCCACAATGATCAAATCGCATTCACTGCCCAGCCGATAAAAACTGTCGAGCACAGCATCCAGCAATTGCGGCTTGAGCCTTTGATAATCCCGGCCCTTTGCCGCCCCCCAGACCTTGCCCTGCAGGATGATCTGACTGCCGGTCTCNGATTGCGGNTTGAGCAGGACCGGGTTCATATCGATGCTGCTTGGAATGCCACAGGCCAATGCCTGCAGCCATTGGGCACGGCCAATTTCACCGCCGGTTCCATCGGCCAAAGGCACTTCGGCAACGGCGGCATTGTTTGACATGTTCTGGGGTTTGAAGGGCCGCACCCGCAATCCACGCCGCTTTGCCAGACGACACAGGCCGGCCACCAGCACGGTCTTGCCGACATCGGAGCCGGTCCCCTGAAGCATCACGGCTTTGAAAGTGCGTTTGCGGGTCATGCAAGCGGCTTACCGCAGAGCGTGTGGATTGAACAGCACATTTGCGACCCCAGCCCAAAGTAAAACAGCGGCGATCTGTTCCGAATAATCGAGGAACAAATCACCGCTGTCTCTACTCAAAGACTTTACTGGTCCGACAGAATACGCGTCGGAGAATTCTTGCCCGGTACGCAAAACCTGATCCGGGAAGCAAGCAGACCGTCAAACCTGCTGTGCTTGCCAAACTAGACTCAGATTCCTAACAGGCGGCTAATGAGTGGTTAAGCAAAAGGAAATCTAGCGGGAAATTTTTGCCCGCTTTAGCGCTTTTTCAGCGGCCCATTAAGGTTTGGGCACCGGCAACAACGGTCGCTGGTGGTGAAAGGTTAAAGGCCAAGAAAAATAAATTCCTACACTTTTTTTGCGGTTTGCATCACTTTGATAATGCCAGAGAAATCCACACCACCATTTCCATCGTCACAGAACTGCTGATAGAGCTCCAATGCATGGGCACCCAAAGGGGTAAAGGCATCTGTCATGCCAGCCGCATCCTGCGATAGGCCCAGGTCCTTCAGCATCAGATCAGCGGCAAAGCCGGGCTTGTAGTCGTTGTTGGCGGGCGACGTCGGCACAGGCCCCGGCACCGGGCAATAGGTGGTCGTGGACCAGCTTTGCCCCGACGCGGTCGACACAACATCAAACAACGCCTGGTCTGTCAGTCCCAGCCGGCGTCCCAATTCAAAGGCTTCCCCGGTGCCGATCATCGTGATGGCAAGGATCATGTTGTTGCACACCTTGGCCGCCTGTCCTGCGGTGGCCGCGCCGCAATTGACAACCCGTCCGGCCATCGGTTCGAGGATCGGCGCTGCGGCTTCCAGCGACGCATCCGAGCCCCCCGCCATGAAGGTCAGCGTGCCGTTGATGGCCCCCATGATGCCGCCGGATACCGGGGCATCAACGCACAGAGCACCGATGGATTGTGCAATCTCATGGGCTTCACGCGCTGACGCGATGTCGATGGTCGAAGAATCGATCATCAATGCCCCTGCCCGCACGACATCTTTGATATCGTCGAAGACAGCCGTCACATGTTTGCCGGCGGGCAGCATGGTGATGATCACATCACGATCCGCCGCAGCTTCTTTGGCGCTGGCCGCGATTTCGCAACCATCCTTGCGGGCCTGTTCAATCGCCGGTTCAGACAGGTCAAACCCACGTACCGCGTGCCCCGCCTTGACCAGATTGGCGGCCATTGGTCCGCCCATATTTCCCAGTCCGATAAATCCGATTGTTGCCATGTCTGAATTCCTAAGCTGCCAGGGTACGCGCGATGATGACGCGCATGATTTCGTTTGTGCCTTCCAGGATCTGGTGCACCCGTAGATCCCGCACGATCTTTTCAACACCGTAGTCGGCAAGATAGCCGTAGCCGCCGTGGATCTGCAGCGCCTCATTGGCGACGTTGAAGCCAACATCGGTCGAGAATCGCTTCGCCATGGCGCAAGCGCGACCGGCATCTGCGGTTTTGGCGTCCAGTTTCGCTGCCGCGGAATACAGCATCAGCCGAGCGGCTTCCAATTCTGTCGCCATGTCGGCCAGCTTGAACTGGATTGCCTGAAACTGGCCGATGGGCTGTCCAAAAGCCTTGCGCTCGCTGGAATAAGCCAACGCCATATCGAGAGCCGCCTTGGCACCACCCAACGAGCAGGCACCAATGTTCAGTCGGCCGCCATCGAGGCCGGCCATGGCAATACGGAAACCCATGCCTTCATCGTTGAGGCGATGTTCTGCCGGGATGCGACAATTGTCGAAAATCACCTGAGCCGTTGGCTGCACGTGCCAGCCCATCTTGCGTTCCTGCGCACCGTAGGAGAGACCGGGCGTGTCTTTTTCGACCAAAAATGCCGAAATCCCCTTGGGACCACCTTCACCGGTACGCGCCATGACAACATAGAGGTCATTGCTACCGGCACCGGAAATGAACTGCTTTGATCCGTTGAGAACATATTCGTCGCCGTCGCGCACCGCCGTGGTTTTCAAAGCCGCCGCATCTGATCCGCTGCCCGGTTCAGTCAAACAGTAACTGGCAATCTTCTCCATCGACGTCAGTTGCGGCAGCACTGTTTGCCGCTGTTCTTCACTGCCATAGAGATCGATCATCCAGGCGGCCATGTTGTGAATGGAAATGAAAGCCGAGGTCGCCGGACAACCGGTGGCCAAAGCTTCGAAGATG
>JABSRX010000062.1 GCA_013214695.1 Rhizobiaceae bacterium
GGATGCCGTCAGCGCCGGCGCGTTTGAAGGCCAACAGGCTTTCCAACATCACCTTGTCGCCATCGATATAGCCGCTGACCGCGGCGGCTTCGATCATCGAATACTCGCCGCTCACCTGGTAGACGAAAACCGGCATGCCGAATTCATCTTTCATGCGGCGCACGATGTCGAGATAGGGCATGCCTGGCTTGACCATCAGCATATCCGCGCCTTCGGCGATATCGAGCTCTGCTTCGCGCATGGCGTCTTCAGAATTGGCCGGATCGACATAATAGGTTTTCTTGTCGCCTTTCAGCAGACCGCCCGTGCCAATGGCTTCGCGATAGGGACCATAAAAGGCCGATGCGTATTTGGCCGTGTAGGAAAGAATCCCGACATCCTGATACCCGGCTTCGTCCAGGGCCTGGCGAATGGCACCGATACGCCCGTCCATCATGTCGGACGGTGCGATGATGTCTGCGCCGGCGGCGGCCTGGCACAGTGCGCCTTTGACGATCTGCTCAACGCTCTCATCATTGACGATGATGCCATTGTCCAAAACGCCATCGTGACCGTGATCGGTGAACGGATCGAGCGCAGCATCGGTGATGATGCCGATGTCCGGGCAGGCGGCCTTGGCAGCGCGCACAAATTGGCAAATCAGATTGTCCGGGTTGGCGATTTCGCTGCCGGTCCGGTCACGCTTGTCGAGGGATACGTTTGGAAAGGGAGCAACAGCCGGAATGCCGAGCGCCTTTGCCTGTTGCGTGATATTCACGGCACGGTCGATGGAATAGCGCGAAACACCCGGCATGGCGCCGATGGGTTCCTCGCAATCATCACCTTCCATCAAAAAGACCGGCAAGATGAGATCGTTGACCGTCAGCACGGCCTCCTGGACCATGCGACGGGTCCAGTCGAAACGGCGGTTGCGTCGCAGACGACGGCTGCCTGTCACGCTGTCAACGATTTCGGTGGTGGAGTTCGACATCGTTCGAAGTCTTAGAGCCGTTCTTGTCCTGATTGAAGCATTCTGCCGGAGTATTTTTGCGTCAGCATCGCGCAGGATTGCGAAGCTCGTCCTGGGCGGACTTGCGAGCGATCCGGCGATGATGATGGCGCAAAAAGGCCCGGCCCGCAAGGGTTTATGCCACGAAGGGCCGTCGGCCGCGTTGCCTGTCTTGCCCGTATCCCCGATACGCGCTGCGACAGGCGCCTTGCCGAGCAACCCTTCGGGGCACAAACAGAATGGTTCAATCAGGACAAGAACGGCTCTGGATTGTCCAAACGCTCGCTTGATGCCTTACCACACAAATTGGTCGGGAAAACAGCTTTCCGCACCCGCGCCCCATTGCCCCGTTCTCGAACAGCGCATAGTTTGCGCAAAACTCGCCCAGGAAATTTCTCAATGACGCCCAGCGACGACATCTTGTTTGAAAACAACGGCCGTGCCGGCGTTGTGACTTTGAACAAGCCGGAAACGCTGAATGCCGTAACCGATGATATGCTGACCGCACTCAACGCCCAACTGGACGTGTGGGAAACCGATGAAACAGTCGAGCGGGTGATCATCAAGGCGGTCGAGGGCAGGGCCTTTTCGGCCGGTGGGGACATCCGCCATCTCTATGAGCGTGGCATTGCCAAAGACTACGACTTTGATTTTTTTGCCCGTGAATATCAGCTCAATGCTCGCATTGCCCGGTTCTCCAAACCCTATATCGCCCTGATTGACGGTATCGCGATGGGCGGTGGTGTGGGCGTGTCTTTTCACGGGTCGCACCGCGTCGCGGGCGAAAACATCGCCTTCGCCATGCCCGAAGTGGGTATCGGCTTTTTCCCCGATGTCGGGGCGTCTCACTTCCTGTCCAGATTACCGGGCAAGGCGGGGCTGTATCTTGGCCTGACGGGGGAGCGGATCAAACAAAGCGATGTCGTCTGGTGTGGACTGGCAAGTCAAGGCTGTCCGTCTGAAAAGTTGGGCGAACTGGAAACCGCCCTGTGCACAGCGGATGCGGGTGAATTGGAAGCTGTTCTGGCGCAATTCAACACCGCCTATGCGCACCGCAAGGGGAGCGCGGGACCGCTGGAACAAACCCGCGACTGGATTGACCTGCATTTTTCCGGCGAGTCGGTGGCCGATATTCTCACCAGTTTGAAGGTCGCTGCAGAGGTCGGCGGTGTCGGCAGCGGCGACGGGGCCGGCGACGATGGCGGCGCCGAACGCAATTGGGCGCAAAAGACACTCGATACGTTGATGCAGAAGTCGCCAACCAGTCTGGAAATCGCCTTCCGTCAGATCCAGCGCGGTGCCGGACTGGATATTGGTGGCTGTATGAAAATGGAATACCGGATCCTGCGGCGTATTTTGGTCGGAACGGAATTTTATGAGGGCATCAGGGCGGCGATCATCGACAAGGACCGAGATCCGAAATGGCATCCGGCGTCCCTGAAAGAGGTCGACACCGCTGACATAGAAGCGCATTTTGTTGATCTGGGGCCACAGGAGTTGCAGGTTTAATGAGCGTTCAGATGTCAGATGTGCGCAAGACGCCGTCGCGCATGCAGCAAATCATCGAACTGCTGTTCAGCATTTTCCTGCGTCTGCTGGCCATCGTCTTCTTTGCCGCTGCAATTTACATCTGGATGACGGCGATCGGCTATTGGGAAGGTGCGAACTACCGGTTCGACACAATGGGTGTGGCGCTCAAGATTTATACCGCCATCATGGCCGTGATGATGCCGGTGGCCTGCGTTGGTTTGTGGACGACATTGCCCTGGGGCAGGGTGATCTGGTTCTTTGCGGTGGCTTTTCAGTCGGTTTCGCTGCTGCGTTTCCCGGATATGTTCTTCGCCGCCAACCTGGTCTTAATTTTCCATATCTGCTGCCTGGTGATCTATGTGGTTTTTCAACTTCTGCTGTTTGTTATTGCCAAGAAAGAATGAATCTACAGCCTTTCGATAAGATTAAAACGAGAGAAAACAAGGGATTGCGAATTTTTTGGTAAGAACCAGTTAAGTTTGTCGTTTGACTCAAATTTTATCTGATCGGCTTACCGTGTGCCTCAAGACGGAAAAAAAATACCGTCGCAAAACAGGAAGTGAGGCACAAATGAACAGTACCGACATGATCGGTGTCGCGCAGGTGGACGACGCGCCCAAGATCGATATTAAACCCGTATATCTAGAAGCATTGACTCTCGTGGAGCGCCTGCATCGCCGGCTGCTTGACGTGATCAAAGACGAATTTGACCGCCAGGGTCGCAGCGACATCAACGCCGTNCAGGCNNTGTTGCTGTATAATCTGGGNGATTCAGAACTGACCGCCGGTGAGCTGCGCACCCGCGGCTATTACCTGGGGTCCAACGTTTCGTATAACCTGAAGAAACTGGTGGACATGGGTTACATCCATCACCAGCGTTCGCGCACAGACCGCCGTTCGGTCCGCGTTTCTTTGACCGATGAAGGCAAGAAGGTCGCTGCGACTGTCGACGCCCTTTACGAGCGCCACACCCAGTCGTTGGAACAAATCGGTCAGATCGATCCAAACAGCTTTGAGCAGTTGAACAAGTCGCTGCAGCGCCTGGAACGTTTCTGGACAGATCAGATCCTCTATCGTCTGTAATTCCAGTAGACGAGAGTAACGAACCCTGGATTCGCAAGAATCCGGGGTTTTGTCGTTTCTGACGGCAAATTGGCCCCGGGCCGGGCAGATTGACGCGGCTGTGATCGTGAATTGAGCGTGTGTTTGGGCAAATCTCTGCTAGGCTGGAGACCAACCGCATACTGTCTATCGGCCCTGGTCCATGAAAATAGTCTTTCTTTCGCTGCTTTTTTTGTATGACAACGGGCGCATCGTGCCGGGCAATCAGATTGAAGGCTGGTCTGACATCAAAATGCCTTCGATGGAACATTGTCTCGAACGCAGCCGCTTCATGTATGCCAATCCAATGCCGCTGCCTCGAAATGTTCAGGCCGTTGTTTCCTTTTGTATTACGCAAGAGCAGAAACAGCTATGATTGGAGATCACTGTCTGTCGCTTTAAACTGCAGCTCTGATCGGCGGTCACCGATGACAAGGACTTGATTTGATTGCCCTTGTAATTGCCATAATCTGACCTAAAAAAGCACAAGGACATCGCTTGTGCCGTGCACGCATGTTGGAGAGTTGGGCATCTACGGCAATTACTTTTGGTTAACTCTAGTTAACCATAATCGAGGCATATTTGCGTAGTA
>JABSRX010000063.1 GCA_013214695.1 Rhizobiaceae bacterium
CGCCAGGCAACGCGTATCCCGCCATTGTCGTCGATACCGATCTTGCCGACCGTGTAGGTCAGGGTGAAGGTCTGAAAGGACCGGATTTCAACCGGCTCCGTGGGCGCCAGCTTGGCAGTGCCATAAAGATCCTTGTTGGTGCCAGGCTGCGAGGAGGGCCAGTTGTCGCCAACCAGACCGCTGTCAACGGTACCATCCAGGGTCAGGTCTTTTGTCATGCCAGGTTCTTTCTTTGACTTGCGTGCGGCGCAGCAGCGTAACGCCAATTCGCTCGAGCAGAAAGCCACCATTTCGCAATGGGGTTGCTGCTGTGCACACAAATCATCGGTAAGAACGGCTCTAGCGTTGGGGCTTTTCGCCCTCCAGATCGAAGATCGGATCCAGTACCATGACAAAGCGCGTCTGACCGGTGCCCTCAATCGGTGGCGACCGATGCACGAGGCCGGAATTGGGGCTTTCCAGCCATTGGTTGCCGCGCAGCAAGATCGGGGAGAACGCCGGTACCGCGTGAATTGGATCCGGATCCTGATCACCACGGCCCAGGCCAAACTCGGTGCCGGGCCCGCGATAGGTGCAAACGAGTCGCGCCGTCAGCGTATCGCGGTGAAACTTGCGGCAGGCATTGTCGGTCACCTTTTCCAGCCGCAAGCGCACATAGTCCGCCTCCATCAAACCGGCGAACAAGTCGCCCAGAACGGCGACATCGTTGATCAACAGTTCCCGTTCTGCCGAATGCGCCAACCCGCACATGTCGCACAGCTGGGCCATGGCATCGCCAATCGCCTGCGGTCGCAGAACCAGACGGCCTACGGGGAAGTGGTCGACAGGCAACGTGTCGAGCCAGTTCTGAAAATCGGCCAGAGCGGATCTGCGCCAGACCAGCGCTGCGCAATCGGCTTCCAAAAACTGCGCCAGTTCATTGGCCTGGCGCACTTGGGCGAGGCCGGTTACGGGCCTTTCGAGCAAGTCACCTGACATGGTTACGCCACCCTTTCTCTCAACTGCCATTTCGGGAATGGGTCGTTGTAATCGGGAAGCGCTTCCACGCTGGTCGCTGTCATCACCGGCACCAGGCAGGAATCCAGTCGTGCCTTCAATGCCGGCCAATCGATGTCGGCGCCGATGAACACGATCTCCTGACGGCGGTCGCCCCAGGGCTCGACCCATCTTTCCTTCAGATAGGCGCGGACGTTTTCGTTGTCGGGCAATTGCTCTTTCGGCATGGTCGCCCACCATTGGCCAATCGCCGTGACCGAAGACAGGGATCCGGCCAGCGAGAACTCGGCCACAAAGTCCGGTTGCGTGGCCAGCCAGAAGTGGCCCTTGGCACGGATCACGCCAGGCAGGTCGCCGTTCAGAACTTGAGAGAGTTTCTCCGGAATGAAGGGCTGGCGGGCCCGGTATACATAAGATGTGACGCCATATTCCTCGGTTTCCGGCACATGATCGGCAAAACCATAAAGCTCCTTTGCCCACATGGGATGTTCGTGGGCCTTTTGGAAATCGAACATGCCGGTGTCCAGGATGGCATCGGCGGCGACGTTGGAGTGGTCGGTCTCAACAATCTTTGCGTCGGCGTTCAAGCTGCGAATGATTTTACGGGCGGCGTCGACCAATTGCGGGCCGGCATCGCTCACCTTGTTCAAAATGACGATATCGGCGAATTCGATCTGGTCGGTGAGCAGATGCACCAGCGTACGCTCGTCTTCTTCGCCCATGGTTTCGCCACGGTCGCTGAGAAAGTCGTGCGATGAATAATCTTTCAGCAGGTTTACGGCGTCGACAACGGTGACCATTGTGTCGAGACGCGAGACATCGGAGAGGCTTTCGCCATCCTCGTCTCTGAAGTCGAAAGTGGCGGCAACGGGCAGCGGCTCCGAGATGCCGGTGGATTCAATGAGCAGGTAGTCAAAGCGCCCTTCGCCGGCGAGACGCCGCACTTCCGCCAACAGATCATCGCGCAAAGTGCAGCAAATGCAGCCGTTGGACATTTCAACAAGGGTCTCGTCGGTGCGGCTGAGTTCGGTGTCAGCCCGGACCAGATCCGCGTCGATATTAACCTCGGACATGTCGTTGACGATGACGGCGACCTTGCGGCCGTCGCGGTTGTTCAGCACGCGGTTGAGGAGGGTGGTCTTTCCGGCTCCGAGGAAACCGGAAAGAACTGTCACAGGCAGGCGGTTGTCATTCATGGGAGGGAACCATTGGAATTGAGGAGGTTTCTTGTAACTTGCACAGTTACTAGACTAATGCAACAATTACAGTTATCGGAATTTGTGGAGAATCCCGTCCACAATGTGCTTATGAAACGAAACTCTCGCCTTTCACTTGCCTTACACACGCTTGGCCACATGGCGGCCGAGCCGGATCAGGTGAAGACATCCGCCGACATTGCCGCCCATGCCGGCACCAATGCGGTTGTGGTGCGTCGGGTCTTGGGGCGGTTGCGGGAAGCCGGATTGCTGAATTCGGAAAAAGGCCATGCCGGCGGATGGCGCTTGGCCCGGGCACCGAAGGAGATCAGTCTCGCCGACATTTACCTGGCCCTGGATGAACAACTGGTCGCGCCGAGCGATGATTTTGGCAAAAACGCCTGTTCCGTCGAACATGCCCTGCACCAGCGGGTGACGGGCATCATGGTCGACATTGAGGGCAAGCTGATCGAGCAATTGTCCCAGACGTCTCTGGCGGATGTTGGAAGGTCCGGCAGCTAGAGCCTGTCAAAGCCAACCAATTGAGCGTCGCTCCACTGCCGGGGTGACTGACCGTAGCTGCGTTTGAAGTCGCGGCTGAATTGGGAGGGGCTGACATAGCCAACGTGCAATGCTGCCTGGCTCACAGGCATGCCTTCTGCGATTTTCATGGCGGCCGTGTTCAGCCGCATAGATTTGACATATTGGATCGGCGACAGGGTGGTCGCGTGTTTGAACTTGCGATGAAAGACTGCCCGGCTCATGCCAGCCCTNTCCGCCATGTCGTCGATTGATATCGGAGCGTCCAGATGGGATGAAACGTGNGCAATGGAACGCGCANTGGCGTTGCCGACGCCAAATGACTGTCTGGCAAAGGGGCCAGCGTCGCCCTTCAGCACGGCATAATACAATTCACGCAGCCGGGTTTCGCCGAGCACCCGAAGGTCGGTTTCGTCATCGCCCAGTTGCAAAAGCCGCAGCAGGGCATCGCTGAACGCAGTGTCCCAGGGCGCCAATCGGATCGCCTGCGAGCCCGAACCCGCTGAATCGGCGCGAACGGGTTGACCGGCGCTTTCCATTTCGATGGCCAATTCGCCCATCACCCGTGGTTTCAATGAAATGTAGACGCCGACAAGCGGATCCTGTTTCGAGGCCATCGGCGTGCCCGCCTTCACCGGCAGGGACATCGGGCAACAAAGGTAGTGGCTCTTTCCATAGACATAGCGCTCGCCGTCAACAATGGCCTCCTTGGCGCCGCTGACAATGGCAATCACACTGGGGTCATAGACGGCTGGAATGCATGGCATCGACTGGGTGACGCGGAACAGCTGCACCCCCTCAATCCCGGTTTCGTGCATGCCGTCTCCCAGGCACCTGCTATCAATGAGCTGCTTGATCTGTTCTTGCTTCATGCATCCAACTAACGCCGAAAATTCAGCCGAAGCAAGCAGCTCGATACAAATAGGCAAGTAATTGAGAGGAAATCGGCTGTTTTTGTGCCATCCGGAGATTTAATTGCTGTTCATCCCAAACCCGATCGCCACCATCCCTGTGGCGCAAAAAGGAATGTTGCAATGGCTGATACTCAATTTGGACCCGAGGGCTGGCTCCCCGATCGCTTGAAATCCCTGACGGGAAAAACCTACCTGATCACAGGCGCTAATGCTGGAACCGGATTTCAGGCGGCGCGCCTGTTTCTTTCCAAGGGTGCCCGTGTGGTGATGTTGAACCGGAGCGCCGAAAAATCGGCCCAGGCCATCCGCGATCTGAAATCGGAATTTGGTGAAGAGGCCGATGTCAGTTTTGTGCGCATGGACCTTGCCGAGCTTGCCAGTGTGCAGGAAGCAGCGGCGCAGGTGTTGCAAACGGAACCGCGCATTGACGCCCTGATCTGCAATGCGGCGATTGCCCAGGTGCCCAAGCAGATGCTCACCAAGGATGGTTTTGAAAGCCAATTGGGCACCAATCACTATGGTCATTTCGTTCTGTGCGGCAGGCTGTTTGATCTGATCGATCAGTCCGGTGGTCGCATCGTTGTGGTGGCCAGCCTGGGTTACAAGATGGGCATCAGGACGATCCAATTCGATGACATGAACTGGTCGCGAAATTACAGTGCCAATCCGGTCTACAGTCAAAGCAAACTGGCTCAAATGATGTTCGCCTATGAACTGCAGGACCGGGTCAGGGCAGCTCGCAAAAATGTCGACGTCTATGTCTGTCATCCTGGCGCGTCTGCCACATCGTTGATCAAAACGAGCGGCGGTCTGATGACTCGGATCGTTTTCGGTCTGATGTCACTGTCGCCGCTGGTGCAATCGGCAGAGCAGGGGGCTTATCCGGAGGTCATGTGTGCAACGGAAAAGGGGTTGGAGCAGCGGGCACTCTATGGCCCGACCGGCCGCATGGAATGGGTTGGTCCGGTGGGGCGCGGTACGTTGGAGCCCTTTGCCTACGACAAGAGCGTGATGACCCGGCTGTGGGATCGATCCGAGGCGGAAACGGGATTCGAGTGGAAGCTTTGAAGGAACGCGGTTGACTGGCCGCCCACGGCGAGCACCCGCCACTGGCGCAACTCGCCGGTGGCGCCGATGTACGGCTGTTTTCAACGTGAACCAAAGACGCCTGGCTTCTGCCTCCATAAAACTCAATTAGAAATATTCAATCTAAGGTTGTATTTATAAATTAAAATATTTTTCCCCAATTAAGTCGATATATTTTTATTATTACCAATAATATATAACATAATTTCGCTCTTTTATAACACCAAATCTTTCTATAATCAATTTGCCGGTTAAAAATAGTTGGCGTTTTAATGATTGATACTTATAGGGAATGCTCGGAAG
>JABSRX010000064.1 GCA_013214695.1 Rhizobiaceae bacterium
ACGACAGCCTTGCTGTCGCTGCCCATCTTGCAGGTGCCGGTTGGGTGATAAATTGTGGTCGCCGTATTGCGCGCCCAATCCAAAATGGCTTCATCATCATCGTGCGCAACGGCCTTGCCCGGCGCATGCTCTTCGATGATCTCGGACTTTGCCGGTTCGAAGCCTGCAATCCGGCGGGCGATCTTGATGCCATCCACGATTGTCTGCTGATCCAACGGCGTCGCCAGGTAATTGGGATGGATGATCGGGTGATCATGGATGTCAGCAGAACGCAGCTCCAGGTGGCCAGCGCTTTCAGGACGCATCTGAAGCACTGACGCGGTGAATGCGTTAAATGGATGCGTTCCGGTTCCCACCTTGTCGGTCGAGAACGGCTGCAGGTGGAACTGAATGTCCGGCGTCGCCAGCTCTTCGCGGGTCTTCAGGTATCCGGTGCCAAGGCTGGCCGCCATGGTCATCGGGCCGGTGCGCTTGAGAGCATATTCCACAGCGATAAAGGCCTGCTTCCACAGCGAATTGGTTTCGGTGTTGATGGTCGAGGAACGGCACTTGAAGACGGGCCGTGCCTGCAGGTGATCCTGCAGGTTTTGACCGACGCCGGAGAGCTCCTTGCGCACTTCAATGCCATTGTCTTGCAGGTTCTGGCCAGGACCGATGCCCGACAGCATGAGGATCTGCGGCGACCCGATGGCTCCCGCAGACAGGATCACTTCGCGACGCGCGCGGATGGTTTTGTCTTGACCGCCTTCCTGGGTGACGATGCCGACGGCCCGGTCACCTTCGAAAACGACCTGCTTGGTCAGATGTCCGGTTAGAACCGACAAATTGGCGCGACCGCGGATCGGTGTCAGATAGGCTTTCGCAGCTGAACAGCGCTGGCCTTTATTGGCGGTCAGCTGAAAATAGCCCATGCCTTCCTGCGACTCGCCATTGTAATCGTCATTATAGGGATAACCCGCAGCCAGAGCGGCCTGTACGTAGGTGTCGACGGCGTGGCGGTTCAGGCGGGTTGCGGATACCGATAGAGGGCCGCTGCCACCGCGCAATTCGGAGGCTCCCCCCTCCCAACTCTCGGCACGCTTGAAGCAATTGACCACGTCGTCCCAGCCCCAGCCATCATTGCCGAGCTGACGCCACTGGTCGTAATCTTCCTTTTGGCCGCGCACATAAAGCAGACCGTTGACCGATGAACATCCGCCCAGCACTTTGCCCCGCGGCCAGTTGATTGAACGGCCGTTCAGGCCAGGATCGGGTTCCGTCTTGTATTGCCAATCCATCTTCGGATGGCCCATGGTTTTGAAGTAACCAACGGGGATATGAATCCAAGGCGAGCTGTCGCGTCCACCTGCCTCAACAAGGGCCACGGTGTGCTTACCTGACTGTGAAAGACGGTGCGCCAGCGCGCAGCCGGCCGATCCAGCCCCTACAATGACGAAGTCAAATTCCAATCGGCTCCCTCCGATCGTTACCCGCAAAACGCTCAAAAAAGGGCTGTTCCGCAGGAAAAGTCCCATTTTTTGATCTTTTTTTGATTATGCTCTTGACCATCATCAAAAAATGAGACTTTTTGTCTCGTTAATTATCAAAACATGCTTCGACGCGTGTTGCAATGCCAAACTGCGACTTTTTGTCGAGTCGCATCGAAAATGTGGACGAGTGCCATGAAGTCAGATGAACGGGTCGCCACCAATTTACGGACCCTTTTGATCCTCGAAGCGGTTGCTGCCTCTGACCGCCCGCTGTCCCCAACCGAGATCAATCGCGACATTGGCCTGCCCAAACAATCCATTCACCGTTTGTGTCAGACTCTTGTCGAAGAAGGCTTTCTCATACGTGAGGTCAGCGGCAAAAAACTGGAAGCCGCGCCACGCACCCTGCGGATGGCGCGCGGGCTGACAACCTCCCGTCATCTCAACATTGCCCGCCACCAGGTGCTGACGTCGATTTCCGCGGCAACCAAGGAAACGGTCAACTTCGTTGTGCCCGAATTTGACGGCATGACCTATCTCGACCGCGTCGAGACCGACTGGATCTTCCGCATCGAACTGCCGATTGGTTCGCGCGTCCCGTTCCACTGCACCGCCAGCGGCAAATGCTATCTTGCAAGCCTGGACGCCAAACAGTTCAACGACGTTGTCGGCACCATCCGGTTTGAACCCAGAACGCCGAACACGATCACCAGTAAGGAACAATTGCAGTCTGAAATTCAGGTGATTCGCGAGCGTGGCTATGCCATCGATAATGAAGAACTGTTCCGAGACATGTGCGCCCTGGCGGTTCCGGTCAATGATTCCGACGGCAAGTTCCTGGCAGCGCTGGCCTATCATGGTCCGACCCAGCGGCTTAATGTCGAGACGCTGGTTGATCATTTGGAAACGATGCGCGAGGGTGCGGCCAAGCTGGCTGAATTGATGCGCTGACGGCAGCGGGAATCGGCCAGGACAATCGCGCCCTGGAGGATCTGTCGTGAGCAATAGTGAGTTTCAACCGGTCTCCGGTTTTGATCTGCCCCGGTTCGCCGGTGTCCCCACATTCATGCGATTGCCCCACCTGCAGCCGGACGACGCTCTTTATAAAGACGTCGATATTGGCCTGGTCGGCGTGCCTTGGGATGGCGGCACAACCAACCGCCCTGGTGCCCGCCACGGTCCGCGCCAGTTGCGCGACCTGTCCACCATGATCAGAGCGGTGCATCCGGTCTCGCTGACAAAGCCCTTTGAACTGTGCAATTGCGCCGATCTGGGGGATGTGTCGCCCAACCCGGCTGACCTGATGGCCAGTCTCAACCGGGTGACGGAATTCTACAGCCGCCTCAAGCAAGACAACATCATGCCGATGACGGCCGGCGGTGATCACCTGATCTCGCTGCCAATCTTGCGCGGTCTGGCCCAGGACGGCCCGGTGGGCATGATCCACTTTGATGCCCATACCGATCTGTTCAACGAGTATTTCGGTGGCACCAAATACACCCATGGCACGCCCTTCCGCCGCGCCATCGAAGAAGGGCTGTTGGACCCAAAACGGGTGATCCAGATCGGCATTCGCGGCACCATGTATGACGGCGAAGACATCGAGTTTGGGCGCTCCCAGGGTGTCACCATTCTGATGATCGAAGATCTGATGGCGCGTGGCGTGGAAGATGTCATGGCCCAGGCCCGCGATGTGGTCGGTGACCAGCCGACCTATTGCTCGTTTGACATCGACTTCATTGATCCGGCTTTCGCCCCCGGTACCGGCACGCCTGAAATCGGCGGCCCGAATACGTTTATGGCGCAACAGGTGGTGCGCGAGTTGCGCGGCCTGAACCTGATCGGCGCGGATCTGGTGGAAGTGTCTCCCCCGTTTGACCCGTCAGGCGGCACAGCCTGGGTCGGCGTGTCGATCATGTTCGAACTGCTGTGCGTGTTGGCAGAGGCCAAAGCCAAACAGGGCTGATCCACCCGGAGCGATTGGCTCCAGCAGCATAACAGCGACAAAAGATGTCTGTGGGGGTAATTGCCTCACGGACAAGCACGCCATCAATCGAAGCGATGTGGTTGGCTACGCCCGAGCATGCGCGCGTGCCGACATGCCTCAAATCCAGATCTCAAGGCTTCCCAAAAATTCGAAGGGAACATTTATATTTCTGCCGTGGCCAAATAAATTTATCGAATTTATATCATAAAAAGGACATTTTGATGTCAGAATCGCGATATAGATTTGTATTCACAAAAATTAAATCACAAAATTATTCTACATTTTGGTAGAATATTGATTTTTTCTCTTTCAGCTCGGTTTTTTCGAAAATGCGCCCCGCTGAGCTTACTCTTTGTCCTTCACGTCCTACCCTCTCCCGCTTGGGCCGATTGTCAGGGAACCGCGGGTGTTTCGGATGGTGCGAATGGCTGGACC
>JABSRX010000065.1 GCA_013214695.1 Rhizobiaceae bacterium
CCCTGTTTCATCATGCCGAGCATCGACACGTCACGCACCACATTGTGGTAGGTAATGACGCGGCCGCGGTTTTCGCCACGCTCGATTTTGACGCTGCGCTTCTTGTCATAATAGACGACCCACAAAGTGGCATCGCCCGAATCGGCATCGGTCGTGACCCGGACATTTTCATCCTCACGTCGCGCGTTCACCGCAACCGTCAGAGATTTGCCGTTGCGCACATACTCGTTGATCAGCGCTTCGATGTCTTTCTTGCGCGAACCGACGGCATGGGTGCGACCATTGACCACCGCCTGAGGCGTATAGACCCCGTGACGGCGGAAGGAAGCCGCATAGCGGCGCTGCCGCTCGGTGAATTCAGCGCGTGAGAAAGTGTCCTTCCAGCCAAGATAGTTCCAGTAGTCGACATGAAACGACAGGGCCAGAACATCCTTGCGCTCGGCATACTCGGCCAGGATCTTGTCGGCCGCCGGGCAGGAGGAGCAGCCCTGCGACGTGAACAGTTCAACAACCGCGATCGGGCGCTCCGCCGCACGTGCGGACACGGACACCATGGTGCCAGCAACAAGCCATGTGGCGAGCGCGGCGGCGGCCAATTTGGCCAATTTTGCATAAAACAGGTATTTCATCGTTTATGACGCCTGAGCTTCATTTCAGCCTAAAATGCTGACGATGCTGCTCACATGCAACTCACTTTAGCGTCACAAGCCCATCTGGCATCGACAAATGGGCATGCAATCATCAATTCGGGGTGATCGTGATATCGCTCACGCGGCATCCCGATTCAGGTTGCGCAACACATAGTGAAGAATGCCGCCATTGTTGAAATAGTCGAGCTCATCTTCGGTATCGATGCGCGACATCAAGGTGATTTCCTTGCTGGAGCCGTCGGCCATTTCGATCGTCGCCTGCATCTCCTGACGCGGCGACAAATCATCGAGACCCTTGATTGTCACCTTCTCTTCGCCGGTCAAACCAAGGCCGGCCCAGGAATCCCCATTGGTGAACACCAGCGGCAGAACACCCATGCCAACCAGATTGGACCGGTGAATGCGCTCAAAGCTCTCGGCAATCACCGCGCGCACGCCCAGCAGGCGGGTGCCTTTGGCCGCCCAGTCGCGGGACGAGCCAGCGCCGTATTCTTTGCCGGCAAAGATCACCAACGGCACGCCTTCCTCCTTGTAGCGCATGGCAACGTCGAACATCGCCCCCTGTTCGCCCGAAGGATAGTGCTTGGAATAGCCGCCTTCGACATCATCCAACATCTGGTTGCGGATGCGGATATTGGCAAATGTGCCGCGCATCATCACGTCATGGTTACCGCGGCGGGATCCATAAGAGTTGAACTCAATCGGTCGTACCTGGTGACCGCGCAGATAATCGCCGGCTGGGCTGTCGCCCTTGATGCCGCCCGCCGGTGAAATGTGGTCGGTGGTGATGGAATCTTTGAACAGGGAAAGCACGCGCGCACCTTCGATATCGGCAACAGCATCCGGCTGCATGGTCATGCCTTCGAAGTAGGGCGGGTTCTGCACGTAAGTAGACTTCGAATCCCAGCTGTAGGTATCGCCTTCGCCGGCATCGATCTTCTGCCACGCCTCATCGCCCTTGAACACGTCGCCATAGCGCGAACGGAACATATCTTCGTTGATCGTTTCCCGCATGATGGCGGCAATTTCCTCCGAAGAAGGCCAGATGTCGGCAAGGAACACATCATTGCCGTCGGCATCCTGACCCAGCGCGTCCTTGGCCACATCGACATAGAGCGAGCCAGCAATGGCGTAGGCGACGACCAGTGGCGGTGAGGCCAGATAGTTGGCCCGCACGTCCGGGGAAATGCGACCCTCAAAATTGCGGTTACCCGACAGAACCGAGCAAGCGACAAGATCATTGGCATGCACGGCTTCTGAAATTTCTTCGGCCAGCGGACCCGAGTTGCCGATACAGGTGGTGCAGCCGTAGCCAACGAGATCAAAGCCCAAAGCATCCAGCTCTTTTGTCAGATCCGCCTTGTCGAGATAATCGGTCACCACCTGCGAGCCTGGCGCAAACGACGTCTTGACCCAAGGCTTGACGTTCAACCCCTTGGCGCGGGCATTCCGGGCAACAAGGCCGGCGGCAATCAGCACCGAAGGATTGGATGTGTTGGTACAGGAGGTGATGGCAGCCACCACAACGTCTCCATTGCCCAAGTCGAAGTCTTTGCCAGCAACTGCAAAGCGATCGCCGCGTTCATCTTTCTTGAACTCCGACTTCATCGCCTCAGCAAACGCCTTGTCGGCCCCTGCCAAAGGCACGCGGTCCTGCGGCCGCTTTGGTCCGGATATGGAGGGCACGACATCCTTCAGGTCGAGTGACAGACTGTCGGTGAACAGCGGCTCATCGGTGTTTTCATCACGCCACATACCCTGCGCCTTGGCATAGGCTTCGACCAAGGCGACCCGGTCTTCATCGCGGCCGGTGGCGTTGAGGTAGTTGATGGTATCGCCGTCAATTGGGAAGAAGCCGCAGGTCGCGCCGTATTCCGGCGCCATATTGGCGATTGTCGCCTGATCTTCCAACGACAAGTTGTTGAGGCCTGGACCGTAGAATTCAACAAATTTTCCAACCACACCTTTATCTCGCAGCATCTGGACAATCACCAGAACCAGGTCGGTAGCGGTGATGCCCTCGGCCATCTCACCTTCCAGGCGGAAACCGATGACCTCCGGAATCAACATGGTCACCGGCTGGCCAAGCATGGCAGCTTCCGCCTCGATACCGCCCACGCCCCAGCCGAGCACCGACAGACCATTGACCATCGTCGTGTGAGAATCGGTGCCCACCAGCGTGTCGGGGTAAGCAATGGTCTCACCACCTTCTTCCCGGGTCCAGACGGTCTGAGCCAGATATTCCAGATTCACCTGATGGCAGATGCCGGTGCCGGGCGGCACGACGCGGAAATTCCGGAATGCCTGCTGACCCCATTTCAGGAAAGTGTAGCGCTCGCCATTGCGCTCATATTCACGCTCAACATTCTTTTCAAATGAGTCGGGCGTGCCAAAAAAGTCGACCATCACCGAGTGGTCGATGACCAGATCCACCGGGACCT
>JABSRX010000066.1 GCA_013214695.1 Rhizobiaceae bacterium
CTTTTTGAAGTTCGACTTGCCCGAGGCCTCGACCACGGCACGTCCCACCCGCGTTGAACCGGTGAAGGAGAGCATGTCGATATCGCCATGCTCAATCATCGCCTGACCAATGCTTGGACCATCGCCGGTGACAACGTTGAACACACCGTCCGGTAGCCCGGCTTCGCTCATGATCTCGGCCAACATCAATGACGAGACCGAGGTTACCTCAGCCGGCTTGGCGACAAGCGAATTGCCGGAGGCCAGGATATACGGCACCCGTTCGCAGAGGATCAGAAACGGAAAATTCCAAGGCGTAATGACGCCGACAACGCCGACCGGTTCGCGGGTTACGACACCAAACATGCCATCGCCCAGATTGTTGAAACTGTCGCCTTGCAGGGACCGCGCAAGGCCGGAGGCGTATTCGAACATGCCAATGCAACCGCCGACTTCGGCCCGCGCCTGGGCGATCGGCTTGCCGTTTTCCAACGTCTCCCAATAGGCGATTTCGTCCTGGCGCTGGCGCAGCAGTTCGGCCGTTTTGAGCAGAACCGCAGCCCGGTCAGCGCCGCTCAAACCGGACCAGCGGCGATCTTCAAATGCCGCGCGGGATGAAGCGACAGCATGATCGAGGTCGGCATGGGTGCAAATGACCGTGCGAGAAACGGGTACGTCATGGGCCGGCGAATGGCGGGTCAATAGCTCCCGACCGCCGGCCGGAACATAGGCGCCATCGACGAAGAAACCGAATTCCTTCGGGTGCTCAGGCAGGGTCAGTTTTGTGGATTTTTCATCCATTGCGAAAGCCTCCGGGCAATGGGGAATTGGTAGGCAGCACTATAAGTAACCATGTGGTTACGTCAAGCAAATACCGCCCAATGCCCGGAACGATCGCTAGCTTGAGGCGTCGAGTCCATCGCGCCAATCATTCCATCCACCATCAACGGAAGATGGCGCATCGTGCCACTGATGCAGCGGTTGGCCGGTGACCGGATCCAGATTGGGGATCGGCAAGGACATGATGCTCTTGCAAGCTGCATAGTAGAGCTCAGGCGTCAAAAAGGCTTCCTGGATATTGTCCCAGTCGCGGCCGTCGGCATAGCCGCCGCACATCATGATGTCGTCTGAATGCCCGACGTCTTCATGGCTGACGCCAGCCGGCATGACGATGACATCACCGGCCTCAATGCGCACCTTGGTCCAACCGCTTTCGCCAACCGACAGATTGAATTCCATCCAGCCATTGGCGCAACCGAGGCATTCATGGGTCGTTGAATGGAAATGGGCATATTCGTAGACGCCGGGATATTCCCAATTGTTGCCCCAGCCGTTTTTGCGAAACAGCGATTTGACGGCATCCACGCCACCGCCCGGAATGGCGTTACGATGGATCAGCAGCGGAAAACGGCTGTTGGGAATTTTGCCCTGGGGCTTGGATGTATAGGCTTCGGTGGTCATTCCTTCCTCCTGGAATTGGTCAGTTCATGACAATTTGGGTTTTCAGGTCTTGCGGGCGATCGGCGAAGCTGTCGAAAGCCAGTTGAATGTCTTCCAACGCATAATCGGCTCCGGCAAATGGCTCGGTATCAATGCGGCCATGGGTCAGCATGGTCAGCGCGTCATGCATGTCCTGCCCCATGCCGGCGACGGATCCTTTGACCGAGTTTTCCTCCAGTATCGTCTGCAGGATATCCAGCCGGATCGTCTCGCCTGGCCCGGTCAGCCCGAAGGCCGCGAGATGCCCGCCTTTGCGCATCAATTCGACAGCCGTGCCATAGAGCTGCGGACTGCCAACGCTTTCAATGACGATGTCGGCACCGCGGCCGTCGGTGGCGTTGAGCACGGCATCTTTCAAGTTGTCGGGCGTTGCAGCGATATCGGCGCCACAGCGCCGGGCTGTCTCCAGCCGTTCCGGGCTGATGTCTGATACGATAATCGGCGCAGCGCCTATTGCCCGCAGCAGTTGCACGTGCAGATTGCCGATCGGTGCGGCACCTATGACAACCACCGACTGGCCGAATGTGACCTGCGCCTTGCGGGCCGCCCGCACCACGCAGGACAAGGGCTCGGTCAGGGCGAGAACCTCGGCCGGTGTGCGCTCAGGCGCGGCGATCACCAACCGCGCGGGAACCGCGATATATTCCGCGAATGCACCGTCCATGGTGATGCCCATCTGCTGCATATCAGGGCAGTTGAGAATTTCGTTGCGGCGGCACCAATAGCACTGGCCGCAACCGATATTCATGTCGACAACCACCGGCTGCCCGACGGCCGGGCCGGGCACCCCCTGCCCCAGTTCAGCAACATGCCCGGTGAACTCGTGACCTGGAATCATCGGCAGGTTTTCCGCCGCATAATTGCCGTGGAAGATATGCATGTCAGTGCCACAGATTCCGGTGCGCGCGATCCCTACCAGAATTTCGCCAGGCTGCGGTTTTGGCTTTTCAACGTGTCGGACTTCGAAGCGCCCGGGCTCCACCAAAACCGCCGCGCGCATCGTGCTCACTTGACGACTCCACGTAATTTGGAGCGGTCAATGGTCAAGGCAATGGCGACAATCAGCACGATGCCGAAAATCATTTGCTGCTGGGTGGCATCGACTTCGAGATAAACCATGGCAGCGCGGATCACCATCACGATCAATGTACCGATCGCCGTGTTCAAAACACCGCCAACGCCACCGGTCAGCGGCGTNCCGCCAACCAATACGGCAACGATGGCCAGCAACAGAAAGCCATTCGCCAGGTTGGCGTCACCACCGGAGAGTTTGACCGAGAAAATCAGACCGGCAATCGCCGCAAAGGCGCCGGAAATGCCAAAGGCGATGATTTTCACCCGATCGACATTGATGCCTGAGGCAACGGCAGCGAGCTCCCCTGCTCCCACCGCTTTCAACGACCGCCCAAATGTGGTGCGCGTCTGCAGGAACCAAGCCAGAGCCAGCAAGATCACAGCAATGGCCAGTTCGTGCGGAATGCCGGCCGTATTGCCAAACATCCAGCCAAAACTGCTGTCGCGCAACGTGGCATCCATATAGAGGGCGCGCTGGCCAGACAGCCATTTGGCAATCGACAGGGCGACAAAGCCTAAGGCGAGGGTCGAAACGAAGGACGGGACGTACAGCCGCGTGGTGACAAAACCCGACACCATGCCAAACAGAGCGCCGGCCAAGATGACAACCAAGGCGACACCGATGCCGAACTGCGCCAGATAGACCGTGGCAATCACCGTCACCATGTTCGCCAATTGCTGAACCGACAGATCAATGCCGCCAATGTAGATGGCGAAGGTCATGCCGAGCGCCATGATGAACAGCGGCACGATATCGGCCATCAGCAGGATCA
>JABSRX010000067.1 GCA_013214695.1 Rhizobiaceae bacterium
CTGTTGGTGGATCACGCAGTTGATCATTCCATTGACGCTCGACCCAGAGGTCGTCGCGGCACGGCCTGTTCGTCCGCAGGCGGGCCTGGTCATTACGCCGCTGTTTCATGTCACAGCGACCCATTCCATGTTCCTGTTGAGCATACCGATGGGGGCAAAGCTCGTGCTCATGTACAAATGGGATGCAGCCGAAGCCCTTCGCTTGATCAACGAAGAGGGTGTGACCCGCATAATCGGTGTTCCAACCCAGTCTGCCGACCTGATGGAAGAGGCAAAACGGCAGGGTGTTGGAACACCGACCCTCGAATTTCTCGGATCGGGAGGCGCCAAGCGCCCGCCGAGCCAGGTCGGGGAACTGCATGAGGCTTTTCCGGACACGGCGATTTCAACCGGCTGGGGCATGACCGAAACCAACGCCATCGGCATTGGGTTGCTCGGCGAAGACTACGTTTCCCGGCCCGATTCCGCCGGCCGGCTTTATCCACCGATCCAGGCATTGAAGATTCTCGATGATGACGGCGATGAACTGCCGAATGGCGAAGTTGGCGAGATTACGGTGAAGAGCGCTGCAAACATGCGCTGTTATCTCAACAAGCCGGAAGCCACCGATGAGGTCTTAAAGGACGGCTGGTTGCGCACCGGTGATCTGGGATGGGTCGACGACGATGGCTATGTGACGATCGTTGATCGCAAGAAAAACATCATCATCCGGGGCGGCGAGAACATTGCNTGTCTCGACGTGGAAGCGGCGCTGCATCGCCACCCGGCCGTTCAGGAGGCCGGGGTGTTTTCGGTACCCGATGAACGCTTGGGCGAGGTGGTTGGAGCCGGCATTCAACTGCGGCCGGGCCATGCGGCGGACGGCCCTGCCCTGACCGAATTCCTCACGGCCCATATCGCCGCCTACAAAATCCCGGAGCACTATTGGTTCCAGACCGAAGACCTGCCCAAGGGCGCCACCGACAAGCTGGACCGGCGGGCCTTGCGGGCGCAGTGCATCGACAAAAACTAGACCTACACTAGAACCGCATCACGTGGCGGGCGGCGACGGAGGTTGCGTGTTTGCCGGCGACATGGCCGTGGTTGAAGCTCTGCATCACCCCAAACTGGGTTTCGGAAAAGCCATCGTCGGACGGCAACCGGTAGCTGAGTCCGATATCGATCTGGCGGGTGTCAGGGGTCAAGTCAGCGGAAAAATCCTGGTACAGAATGTCCCCCTCTTTGGTGCGACCGGACGGCAACGTGAAGGTGAGACCGGACTCTTCAATACGCATGGGTTGGCTGGCCCACAGCGCGAAGGCGTCCTTGTCTTTGAGCAGGTTGCGTTGTTCCAGGCCAATCTCGAAGCCGGTATAGAGCGTGGCGTCCATCTGGGAGATCAGGCTGACCCGCCCTTCATCGGCACCATCGGACACGGTGCCAATTTCAGCCCGGGCGGTGAGGGACAGACCGTCGCCGAGATCATGGCGCAGGGCGATCTGACCGGCGGCGAGATTGGCCGTGCCGCCAAACCAGACATCCTCGTGCCCGGCAACGCCAAAATAGGAGCCGGATTCCGCAACCATGGTGGCGGAAAGCTCCAGCCGCGTCCGGTCGATGTTGAGACCAATACGGGCCCCCAGGCCCGAAATACTGCCGCTGGTGTCGGCGCCGTTTTCGCCGGTGAAGCTGTAAAGCGTGATGGTGGCCGGCGCGTCCTCAGCGCCCGCCAGAACCTCAACCCCGGTTCCCACACTGACATATGCCACGTCGCCCAACAGATCGGCAAAGCCGGTGGGGTTGATGGCATAGCCTGCCGAGGTCAGACCACCGAACGAAGGCGTTTTGTCTTCCGCGGTAAACCCAAAGCCGACACGGATCGCCGAATGGCTCGTCTGATACTGGATCTCAAATTCCGTTGGCACGCCATCGGCGCTGACATCATAGGTCTGGGAATAGGAGAACTTGCCAAAGGTATCGCTGAGGCCCTGGCCTTCAAACACGCCATCCGCCGCTGCCTGTCCGATGCGGGCGCCACCGAGCCGCTCAAAGCGGCGCAACAGCGTGACAGCGCCAGGCGTCACATCCTGTTCCGCGACCAGATTGGCCGCACTAATTTCAAAATTCCCGTTCAGCGCATCAAAGGTGGTGATCGGCACAGACAGCGCCTGCTGCAGGGATTCAAAACTGTTGCTAGGCGCAGACAGCGCGGCTTCTGACAGTGTGGCACGGGCAGCGCCCTGAAGTTGCGCGCCGTTGACGACGTAAAGATCGCCCACCGGCATCAGAGCCGCTTCAAGATCCATGATCCCATGGCCCCATTCCTGGGAATACCTGTGGCAGAATTGGTTGGGCTCGCCCCAGTTCCAGCAACGGGTGCTCACAAATGCATCCACATTGTAACCGATGTCGCCATCGTTCTGGAACCAATCGTTTTTCGCGGTCGCCAACAGCCGCGCCGTCAGATCAGCCGGATTCAAATTCGGAAATGCTTCGGCTAGAAGAGCAACGGCACCAGCAACTTGGGGGGCCACGAAGGACGTGCCGTGCCCCCACTCATACGGATCACCCTGCCCTGTATCTTGTGCATAGCGGACGTACCCGTTACCAACCAGACACCAAGCAGCGCTAAGGTTGCATGGGGATGATCTCCTAAACACCGCAGTGACATTGCCCTCGTCATCGGTACGCACAAGCGCTTCAACAACCGAAATCCAGGCGTCCTGAAGCTGTGTTTCGTGGTGAGGAAGATCCGCGAAGAATTCATAATGCTCCTCCGTTAAACCGGGATCATCATTGCTCTTTGCAAATACCACTACGCCTTCAACCTGATAATTTTCGAGTGCCTCCGTCAGTTCGTCATAGGTGTATTGTGCTTCCCCACCTCCATCCAATGGTTGCCGAATAGGTGACATTTGAGACGGGTGCACTTCATCCAGAGGGGCGTAACTGCACAGATAGCGCTCCGGGTCAGAATCGGGGTCTAGGATTGCAGGGTGAGGGCATTCGAAATCTGCCTGGAAGCCTTGGAGATAATCCACATAGAATTGGACTCCCCAGCTATTGTTATAAGCAATTGCACCCGCATCCGTTGCGGCTCTGGTCGCGCTTACAAAATCCACCAACCCCCAGTCGAACAATATCAAGCTCGCGTTGCGGGCGACGCCCAATGAACCGTCGTCCGAAGCTGGCAAACCTGCGGCAACCACAGATGTGGCCGTTCCATGGTGATCTGATGATGCAGCGCTGCAATTCCCGAAATCTCCATCTCCATGCCCGTCGCTGTCCAGGCCACAATCGATTTCTTTGTAAGCCAAGTCCGGATGATCAATGTCAAACCCATCATCAAAGATCGCGATGGTATGGCCGTTACCAGACAATCCGGCTGCTATCGCCTTGTGAGAGTTGGTCAGGGCGAAGGGATGATCATAGTAAGTCGCGTCCCAAACATTAATATATGGCTGCAGACTCGTCACAAACTCGACGACCTGTTCAAAACTATAGTGTTGGTCGTTGCCTTCGTTTTCCAGTTCAGCAATCACCGCAGACAAACCACCCGACCCATAATTTTGCCAAGCCAAACGAGCCGCCTCGAGATAGGTGTCCAGGTTGCTTTCATCGACTTCAGTGTGATCCACTGGATCTGGATCTGGATCTGGATCTGGGTCAGGGTCAGGGTCTGGATCTGGGTCGGGATCTGGGTCAGGATCGGGATCAGGAGTGACTATGGGATCTTCA
>JABSRX010000068.1 GCA_013214695.1 Rhizobiaceae bacterium
CTGAGTACCGCGACCACGTCTGGAGCTATGACTTCGTTCATTGCCGCACCGACGACGGCAAGGCATTCCGCACATTGAACATACTGGATGAGTTCAGCCGGGAATGTCTGGCTATCAGGGTGAAGCGAAAGCTGAACTAAACCGATGTGATCGATGCTCTGACCGATCTGTTTATCCTAAGAGGACCACCCGTATATGTGCAAACGATAATGGTCCCGAGTTTGTTGCCCAGGCGGTGCGGAACTGGATCGCTGCTGTCGGGGCCAGGACTGCCTACATCGAAACAGGAAGCCCCTAAGAGAATGGTTGCGAGACAGTTATGAAAGCGTCCAGTCACGCGGAATCCAAAAGAATCTCAAGGAGGCATCTTAAGTCTTTTTGCAAGTCTGCTAATCCGGCATGCGCCAAAGCCTCCATTCCAATGAGAGCACTGTAGAGAATAATCGAATTTCTGCGGCTAACTGTCGGATCCGCACCGCATTGCCGAAAGAGTGTTTCAAGATACTCAATCCGCAGGATGTTCACTTCATTGACCATTGCGGCGGCCAGCGCGTTGTATCGCGCCCAATCCCGAATAGCCGCCTCTAACAACAGTCCACCATAAGGCTCACTTGCATCGCCGGTTACGATCTCCACAAGGTATCGCAGTTTATCCGCGCCGCTCCCTTCACGACTTTCAACCGCAGCAATACTGGCTTCGGATGCCTCCGCTTTCCACTGCTCGAGCATTTGCGCCTGGAGAGAGGCCACATCCCCAAAATGCCAGTAAAATGAACCTTTGCTGGCCTTCAGGTCACGCGCAAGTGCCTCCGCACGAATGGCTTGGTGACCGCCTTTGGTCAAAGCGCGAAAACCAGCTTTGATCCAAGCGTCTGGCGTCAGGTCTTTCTTTGCTTTCATGAATTATACGGCACCGTATTGACGAGGTTGAACCTGGGATTTATACGGAACCGTATATTTTTTACCGAGGTATGTCTATGACCAACAAAACAATTGCTGTTGCAGGTATTCTGTCCTTTGGATTGGCCGCTCTGCATGTCGCGGGGGGAGGCCAGAGCGCCCTTGTCCCAGCACTCGAGAGTGATGCATCCGATTTAGTGAAGGCTTTTATTTCCGTTTCGTTTCATGGCGTTACTGTCAATCTAATCATATGCAGCGTCATGCTCCTGATGGCGGCACGGTCAGCAGCGCATCGCACAGTTCTTACAAGCTTGGTGATCGCAGATTATTTAGCATTCGTCGGACTATTCCTCTTCTACGGCATGACCCGGCTGGGAACAGTTTTTCTTATGATCCCATGGATCATTTTTTTGCTGATTGCCGTAGTCGCAACCGTTGGCCTATTTCAAACGCGTGGTTTTCGAAATGTTCATGCGAAAGCCTGAAGTCATGAGTTTGGCTTCTGGATCAGAGCCTGAAGGAGCCTTTATCAGCCAGTATTCAACCACTCTCGGTGGCTACTCAGACTGTTATTACATTGATATCCAGAAGGACGTTGCGCTGTCTGACTACATATTGGCATTTTTCAGCACCCCCATCTTTCGGATGGAAAGGTTGATATTGAACCTCGTTCCTTCAGGCCGTTCGAACGAACAGTGCGTCTTGGACCTAGCTGCTGGCACTGGCGACAAGATCGCTGGTTGGAAAACCGAAAAACGAGATGATAGCCAACTTCTGTTGGCAGTAGGAGACGGGCCGATACGCACGTGGTTGATGGTCCAAGGAAGTCCATACTCCGAAACAACAACAAGGCTATACTTTGGATCGGCAGTTCTACCAACCGGTATGACAAAGGAGGGTCACCCGAAACTGGCTATCGTCTTCCGGTTGTTTGCTGGCCTTCACATTTTCTACTCACGCCTTCTTCTGTGGTGGGCTGCACGCGACTTGGGTCGAAAATCTCGAAGCCGCCATTCATTAACCGAAGAAGATACAAACGTCCGCCCCAACTAGAACAGGAAAGTGATCCTCCCCCGCTGAAGTGGTCCGGCTCTATATTTAGGAAACGGAGGATTGACCTGCTTCCAGATAGCTGGACCATTTTGAGCCGGAATTTTCCATTTATGATCCCGATTTCGGGAGAAGATTCCATGAAGAGGTCGAAGTTTACGGATGCGCAGATTGCGTTTGTCCTGCAGCAAGCGAATGAAGGCGTTTCCGTTGCTGAGGTTTGCCGGAAGGAAGGTATTGCTGAGGCGACCGCCATCTGAGATGAAGCGTCTGAAGCAGTTGGAAGAAGAAAATGGCAAGCTAAAGCGGCTGGTAGCCGATCTGACCTGCCTCATCCGATTGGTCCGTGGTGAGTGTTAGTTCATGATAGGCCTTTGCTGCAATTGTCTTGGCCCCCTAAAACTGTGCCACTATTTGAGTGTCACAGGAGGAACGAGGGATGGCCCGGAAACGGTAT
>JABSRX010000069.1 GCA_013214695.1 Rhizobiaceae bacterium
AATGTTTATTGCCAAGCTCTTTAGTTATTTGGGCTGCGGCCTTATTGTTCAATGCGATGCTTTTAACAGCTATTGCTGTAAGTCAAACACCCTTTCAATTGGTAGTAATTCTTTTTTTCATTTATATCCTAAATATATATTTAATTATAAAATTGACCTCCTTAATCTTTTTGTTTTATTTAACACTATTAACCGTTATCGGGCTTTACTTATTTTACAAACTATTTCTTATGGTATCAGCTCTAATGTTTACATTTATTTAAAAAAATTTCGGACCAGCAGTTTGTTATACATATGATATGATTTTAATAAGAGAAACTTGTACCCTATCTTTATTAAATTGGGAAAATTTACCAAAGATTATATAATAGTTGTTAATTCAATGTTTTCCAATTAAGGCGATATTTTGGTATTTTTTGGGGCTTTGATCTGTTCTGTAATGTTTGTTACAGTTAAATTATTAAAAAGTTTATAAATTTTTAATAAATAGTTTACGGGTTTTATTTAAATATAAAACTATTGGATAAAGAATGTGTTTACTTATTTTCTATTAATAATGTTGTTTTGCTATAATTTCGCGTAACATTTAAAAAAAATGCTTCGTAGGCCGCTAATATGGATATCGATCGGAAAGAGGGGCTTGTGTATTTTTTTTTAACACTTTAGAATCTCAAATATTTTCGTTTATAGCCCAGATCTCTTATTATTTACCTTTTATTAGGTTATACAGTATGTTGTTCGGCGCAGAGGCGGAACCGCTCAGGCTCGATAAATAATAAATGTATAAAATTTTTACAAACCTATTAGTTAAAAAAATGAATAATATTTATCCAACCACAGGTTCCCCCACGCTCACCCTGTTACGCTAAACCCCAATCTATATAATCTGATCAGATCGGCACTTATTGTTCAATGCAATAAGAGTGGTTAAAATAGCTAAAAGCAATAAGGTGAATATTTGCAAAAATACTTTTTTCAAAAAAAAAAGGTAAATCGGGCTTTGGGGGTTTTGCTTTAACCATAATATTTGTATACTTTATTGTTGGGAGTTGCCGGTAATTCGAGAAGCGTAGTTTACACAGTTTTAACTTTTTTATTCGTTGCAGCCTCGTTTTTTACATTTTATTTATATGTAAATTTTAAATAAAATGTAAAAATGAAAACTAATTATTGTTTTTATTTTAATATTTATAAAAAAAATATGACTCAAAAATCGATTCAAATATAAAGCATAAAATAACAAAACTGAACAAAAATTGTTTGATATTAGTAGAACATGGGGTAAACATGTAAAATAATACACACGTTAAAAAAATATCATTCAATTCCCCAGCCCATTGTTCAGGAAATAAACAAATAACCTCTAAACTTGTTGCTACCGATCATGCATAAGGAATAACCTTATAAAAGTAAAAAACACTTCTTTGAAAAATATAAAGTATAAGGTTATTTATATTTATTACCGTTGCGGCCGACAGGTTTATAAATTCAACCAATAGCGGCGATAAACAATAAAAAGTTCTGATGAAGGAGGTTAAAGCCATCGCAGAAAAATGACTAAAGTGATAATAAATATTGTTGATAAGATTAGCGATAAAAAAATAAATTGAAAATTTAAATAAAATTTATAGTTTTCAGAAATTATAAAAGTTTAAGCGGCTAAAGAGTTTTAAATTATAAAAGCTTATTTACAGATATTAAAATAAAAAAAGCAGCGTGGTAATCTGGTATTCTGCCGGGCATACCTGTTAACCCAAACAAATGCATTGGAAAAAAGGTTTAATTAACACCTAAAAAAAAATAGTCGAATAATTATAGTTAGCAATTCGGACTAGAACTGCTCAAAGGTCTGTTCAAGGGTCTATAGACGTAAACCNCAAATGTAGCAAATTTCGATAAACCTGATAGCAAAAGATGCAGCAAAACAAAATTAGTAAACACATTCTTCATCCAATAGTTTTATATTTAAATAAAACCTGTAAACTGTATATTAAAAATTAATATAAGATCGCGACTACGGCTAAAAAACGTAAAATATTAAATTAAAAATAAAAACTCTATAATGTTTTTTTTAATTAAGATAAATAAATTTATTAAAATTTCTAATTCTAATTTTGAATTTCACAATAAAAATTTAGGATGGGTAATTCTTCTAGCATTTTTTTTTAAATGTTTATTATCCGGCACTTTAACTATTTGGGCCGCAGCCTTATTGTTCAATACGATGTTTTTAACAGCTATTGCTATAAGTCAAACACCCTTTCAATTGATAGTAATTCTTTTTCTTGTTTATCTCCTAAATATATATTTAATTATAAAATCGTCATCTTCAACATTTTTATTTATTTTATTACTTTTAGTTATTATAGGGGCTTTACTTATTTTTTATTTATTTATTATACTAACCTGCGAGTTGAATTTATTCTCAAAAACTGTGCACACCTCGTACCCCACGTGTTTTCTTTTTGGGTCTGCCGTTTTTTATACATCTGATTTTATTTTAATAAGCGATTTTTTTACCCTATCTTTATTAAATTGGGAAAATCTTACCAAAGATTATATAATAGTTGTTAATTCGATGTTTTCCAATTATGGCGATATTTTGGTATTTTTTGGGGTTTTGATCTGTTCTGTAATGTTTGTTACAGTTAAATTATTAAAAAGTTTATAAATTTTTAATATATAGTTTACAGGTTTTATTTGAATAAAGAGCATGTTTACTTATTTTATACTAATAATTTTGTATTTTTTCTTTATTTACTTATATTTTTTTTTAAATAAAAAAAAAAAAATAGTTGCTATTTTGTCTTTTGCTTTCGGATTTATTGCAATTTGTGGTATTTGTGGTATTTGCCAGCTAAACTCTTGGACTGACTTTTTTATGGTTTTAGTTTGAATTGCGAATTATAATTTTTATTTTACACATGGGTTAACCATCAACGTGTGTTTAATACTGGTTATAATTATCCGTCTAGTTTTTTTTAATTAAGATAAATAAATTTATTAAAATTTCTAATTCTAATTTTGAATTTCACAATAAAAATTTAGGAT
>JABSRX010000007.1:0-12342 GCA_013214695.1 Rhizobiaceae bacterium
GGCCATCTCGATTTTGCGCTTCACCACATCGCCAATGGAGATGATTCCAAGCAGATCCCCATATTCAATCACCGGCAGATGGCGGAAGCGGCCGGCGGTCATTTTTTCCATAACGGTGTCAATTGTGTCGGCGCGCGTGCAGGAAACAACCGACTTCGTCATGCAATCAGCGACCGTGTGATGCAGTGCATCGGCACCGTCACTCGCGATATGGCGCACGATATCGCGTTCAGAAACAATACCGCAGACGGCATCGCCGTCCTTCGCCACCAACGCACCGATCCGGTGCTTGGCAAGGGTCTTGGCCACGTCCACCAGGCGCGTTTCTGGTGTGACGGTGATGACGTTGCCACCCTTTCCGCTTAAGATTTCAGAGACTGACATGAAGAATCCTCCCAAAATTGCGGTTTCGCGCCGATTTTTGGTCGGATTTGACCCAAAAGGGCGCCCAATTCTTCGATTGTGCACGAAATCAGCCAATCCGCAAAGGTTGCCGGCAATTTGTGTCAACGAATGATCCCCCACGGATTGGTCCCGGGTAGTCCAACTGTCATACTGACCAGCCAAAAAATGCGTTTCGCGAGGAAACCGAGACATGAATCAAGACGACACCAAATACTTTACAAGTGCCAACCGATTGGCTTGGGAAGAGGTCGCACCGATCCACCGCGGGCACAATCAAGACAGATTGATCAAAGCTTTCGGCACGCCCGGTTTCTCTTGCCTCGACGAGATTGAAACGGCCCAGTTGAAGGCGCTTGGGGTAGCCGGAAAAGATGTCGCGCAGGTTTGCTGCAACAACGGTCGAGAATTGCTGTCGGTCAAGAATTTGGGCGCGGCCCGCTGCGTTGGCTTTGATGGTGCACAGGCATTTTTGGACCAGGGCAAAGAATTGGCCTCAGTGGCAAATCTGGATGTCGAGTTTGTCTGCAGCGATGCCTACGAGATCGACGCTGCGTACCGGAACAGTTTCGACATTGTGACGATTACAATCGGCGTGCTGAGCTGGATGCCAGATATCAACGGCTTCTTCGAAGTGACTTCCGGTTTGGTGAAACCTGGCGGCGCCATTTTCATTTACGAACAACATCCCATCCTTGAAATGGTCAAACCCGCCGGTCCCGATGAACCGATTTTTTGGGAACTCTCCTATTTTCACGACGAGCCCTATGTCGAAACCGGTGGATTGGATTATTACGGCGGCGAGTCCTATGACGCCAAACCGGTGACCTCCTTTTGCCACAAGCTGTCAGATATCTTCATGGCGGCGATTGGCAGTTCGCTTCGCATCGAAGATTTCGCTGAATACCCACACCACATTTCCAACGCCTGGTACAATGTAGAGAAGTCGGATATCGGCCTGCCCATGTGTTACACGTTGGTGCTGCGCAAGAGTGTTTAGGGCATGACGGTTTGTGCGATCACGCTTTCTCAAACACCAAGTAGCAGGGTGGCCGCCCTTCGCGGATCGCCTTGGCTTCATAGCGGGTGCGGATCCAGCCGTCCCAAGGCTCGTTCCAGTCGGCAGCCGATCGCGCCGTCCAGACAAATTTACCGTGTTTGTGAATGTGCCCAAGCGTCCAGTTCACATAAGTGTCTATGTCGGACGCAAATCGAAAATGGCCGCCCGGTTTCAAAGCGCGCCAAAAGCGCTCGAGATTGACCTGACTGACAAAACGGCGTTTCCAATGACGTTTTTTGGGCCACGGGTCGGGATATAGCAGATCGATCTGATCCAGGCTCTGTGCCGGCAACCAATCGAGCAACTGGGTCGCATCATCATCATACAGACGCACATTGCTGAGACCATTGTCTTCAATCTCACCAAGCATTTTGGCCATGCCATTGATGAATGGCTCAACGCCGACAAAGTTGATTTCCGGATGGCTGCGCGCCTGATGGGCGAGGTGCTCGCCACCGCCAAAACCGATTTCCAGATGGGTCCGGTCGGCGCTTTGCGGATAGAGTTCCGCCAGATCGCCAGTAAACGGCTGCTCGATGGGCATCCGCAGTTGTGGCAACAATTCATCCATGAAGCGCTGTTTACGGCCGCGCAATTGTTGCCCCTTGCGTCGGCCGTAAAACGATTCGGTAGCACGCGATTTATGCGGTTGGCTCATACTTGCTCACCCAAAATCGCGGCGGCGCCAGCGGCTGAGGCGCCAGCACCTGCCTACATGTTGGATTTCAGAACATCCACCAGATCAGTGGCTTCCCACGAGAAACCGCCTTCGGCATCCGGCTCACGACCAAAGTGACCGTAGGCCGCTGTGCGTGCATAGATCGGACGATTGAGGTTCAGATGCTGACGGATGCCGCGCGGCGACAGATCCATCGAGGCCATGACAGCCTGCTCCAGTTTGGCTTCATCGGCCTGGCCGCCTGTGTCCACATAAACCGAGAGCGGCTGAGCAACGCCAATGGCGTAGGACAGCTGAATGGTGCACCAGTCTGCCAGATTGGCTGCGACGATGTTTTTCGCAAGATAACGGGCGGCGTAAGCAGCTGAACGGTCAACCTTGGTCGAATCCTTACCAGAGAAGGCACCACCGCCATGCGGTGCGGCGCCACCATAGGTGTCGACGATGATTTTGCGCCCTGTCAGGCCAGCATCGCCATCCGGACCACCGATCACAAATGTACCGGTTGGGTTGACGTGCCACACGGTGTCGTCGTCGATCCAGCCATCGGGCAGAACGTCACGGATGGTTGGCTCAACCATTTCACGGATCACAGCCGACGTCTGATCTTCGCTGCGGTGCTGGGTCGACAAAACGATAGACGTGGCACGCACGGGCTTGCCGTTTTCATAGGCCACCGATACCTGGCTCTTGGAGTCTGGCAGCAACTGGTCCAGTTCACCCGACTTACGCTTTTCAGCCAGAACTTCCAGGATCTTGTGGCTGTAGTGGATCGGGGCGGGCATCAATGCGTCGGTTTCCCGGCAGGCATAACCAAACATGATGCCCTGGTCACCGGCGCCTTCATCCTTGTTGTCGCCGGAATCAACACCCTGTGCAATATGCGCAGACTGTGGGTGCAACAGAACTTCAACCTGAGAATTCTTCCAGTGGAAGCCATCCTGCTCGTAGCCAATGTCCTTAATGGCTTCACGGGCAACCGCTTCGATCTCATCGTTGGTGATCGACTCTGGTCCACGGGTTTCGCCAGCAATCACCACACGATTTGTGGTTGTCAGCGTTTCAGCTGCCACACGGACCTGCCATGGGTCCATGCCGTCTTGTTCGGCCCGCTTGAAGAACAGGTCAACAATTTCGTCTGAGATTCGATCTGATACTTTATCGGGATGGCCTTCAGAAACTGATTCCGAAGTGAAAGTGTAGCTTGTTCTTGCCATGGGGTTCCCTAGCTTAGTTGGTCAACGTCGGGCAGCCGACATGTTGAATGAAAGAAAGTTTGAAAGGCGCAACAAGCAGGGGTGCCAAACACGCCTTTTCAGCCAGCACCCTTTAGGATTGCGGGTGCTGACGAGTCAAGCAAAACCCATCCGGATATGCAGAAAACTTTATATGCTTGGTAAAGACCGCTGGCGCTATGAAACCCGCCGTTAGGCCGACGAATCACCGGTTTCGTCGGCCAATATGCGCACCAGATCGATGATCTTGCGGCGCACGGCTGCATTGGGAATGCGCACAAAAGCAGAATTGAGTTCGATGCCCTCGCTGGTCGACAGGAAGTCCGTCACATAGTTTGCGGTATCGGCCTCCCGCATCCCAACCCCTCCGGTGCTGTCCTCGCTTCCTGGGGCTCCTTCGAAAAAGAACGATATGGACACGCCCAGTGTTTCCGCAATCTGTTGCATGCGGCTGGCGCCAATGCGGTTGGTGCCTTTTTCGTATTTCTGAACTTGCTGGAAAGTGACACCCAGCGCCTCGCCCAGTTTTTCCTGGCTCATCTTGACCAAAGTGCGCTGCAGCCTGACACGGCTGCCGACATGCACATCAATGGGATTGGGTATCTTCTTTTTGGCTGCCATGGGTATCGCTATTGACCTGACTGCGAATGCAGAATCACGGCAGTTCCTACACTCTGTGCTTGGATTTGATATTCAAAAGTAACAAACCGAGCATAATCAGGCAAATCAGTCCCATCACTGGCCAGTTTCCCATGTGGCGAAACAATGTGGAGGCGTGGGCCACCGGCAATCGTGAATCCACTACGCCGCGCTGGCCCAGGCTCAGACTTTCTTCAATGCGGCCGTAGGCATCAGCAACGAAAGAAATGCCGTTATTGGCCGCGCGCACCACAGGCAGACCTTCTTCCACTGCGCGCACTTGTGCCTGATGGGCATGTTGATAGGGACCAGCGGTCATCCCGAACCAAGCATCATTTGTCAGATTGACGATCCACTTTGGCTGCGGGGAAGAAGCATCATTGTGGGGATGGATGCGGCCTGAAAAGATGATTTCGTAGCAAATCAGCGGCAGGAATGTCGGGGTGCCGGGAATATCAACCACCGACCGTTGATGGCCGGCGGCAAAACCGCCTCGCAGCCGCGTCAGTTGTTGAAAGCCGAGATTTTCCAGAAAGTTCTGAAACGGAAGAAATTCGCCAAAGGGAAGCAGGCGAACCTTGTCCCTGGCGGCAATGGTTTCGCCGTTACCATTGATGACGTAAAGCGAGTTGAAGACCTTGGGTTGTTCGTCTGAATTGGCCGCTTCTTCCATCCGCATAGCACCGGTGATCAGACTGGTTGTCGGCGGCAACAGTTTGGCAATATCAGACAGTTGGTCAGCCCGTTTGCTGAGAATGAAGGGAAATGCGGATTCCGGCCATATCACGTGGGTAAAGGCGGCGATATTGGCGACTTCCGGACCTTTGTTGGCGTTGGACAGCTCGAAGTAACGCGCCATGATCAGCGGCTCTTTCGTAATGTCCCACTTCTCCTTCTGATCAAGGGCCGGCTGAACAACGCGCAGCTTGATGTCGTCTACATAGGCCTTTTCAGCAGACGACAGAGACCACAAGCCAAATCCCAGATGGGCCACGCAGGTCGCTGCGGCTACCGTCAAAACCGTGGACGTGCTGCGACTCGCGCCTGTCCCAGACCTGAATCCCAAAAGTGCGGGCGAAGCGGCCACGAACAGGGTGATCAATGTCACGCCGTACAAGCCAACCAGTGAAGCAGATTGCATGAGCACTGGCGTGGGCATGGCAGCATAGCCGGGCACATTCCACGGCAAGCCCGTCAGCATCGATCCACGCAACCATTCAGCCAGCGTAAAGCTCGCCGCGAAACCCAAAATACGGGTCCAGTCATCGCTCCAGACGAGGCGAGCCAACATGCCGCCAATTCCCCAGAAGAGCGCCAGTCCAGCGGGCAGAGCCACGACGGCGACGGGCAACAGAAAGGCGAACTCGTCGGCGTCGACCAGAAATGCCTGACCAACCCACCAAAACCCAGCCAGGAAATAGCCAAAGCCAAACAACCAGCCAATTCGAAAGCCAGGCAGGAGGCGACGTATGCCACCCCAGATGCCGCTGGAACCCGTCTCCGGCAGGGCGCCATCGAGCAACCAAACCAACACCGGCAGAGTGATTAAGAGGATGAGAAAGGCGTGATAAGGTGCCAATGACAAGGCTGATAAGGCGCCGGCAATCAGCGCAACCAAAGCCCTTGACCAGCCTTCCAGCAGCAGCACCCGCTCGGCTATTCGTTCGACAAAACCGGCTGATGACATGGTGCTCAATTTGAAGCCCGAATCAGTGGAAAGCGGATAGGCTCCATATTCGGCAAGGAAAGGGGCAGGTCAATGCCCGCGCTTTGCTTCCCGCCAACAGCAAAAAACCGGCTGTTTGAAACCAAACAACCGGTTTTTTTGTTCGCTCCGCAGTCTGGAGAACCAACGGAGCCATTTTGTCTTGAAGACCCGGGGCGCAAGTTGGGTCTTTTTGAAACTTCTGGAAACCGGGCTGATTGTCATTTGCCCTGTTGCCTTGAGTAGAAACTAGCCTGTTTGACCGACACAAAATGTGCGATTCTGCACATGGTGATTTTCTCTCGATTTTTCAGCATGTTAAATGATTTTGAGGCGACGTATTCAGATAATACTTGTTTGCTGCGGAGCCTCGGCGCAACATCACATAAATGATTGTTTGGAGTTTTGACGTTGGGTGAAATGGATTTGCTCATTCGCGGCGGTCGCGTGGTGACGCCGCAGGGTGTTGTCAATGCCGATATCGGCATTGCCTACGGCCAAATCTGCGCGATTGGCAATGATCTCGAAACCTCCAGCGCCGACCGATTGATCGATGCCAACGGTCTTTGGGTGATGCCCGGCGGCGTCGATGCCCACGCCCATATCGAACAGATGTCCGGTATGGGACAAATGAATGCCGATACATTTGAAACCGCGACCCGTTCGGCAGCCATGGGTGGCACAACAAGCGTTATCTCCTTTGCTGCTCAGGCAGCGGGCCAAAGTCTGAGCGATACGGTCGCAGACTACGCAAAACGGGCACAGCGTGGCGCCATGATTGACCATGCTTTTCACATCACGATTACCGATCTTGACGTACCCAATTTCGAGCAAGACCTGGGCACGCTCATTGAACAGGGCCATCGTTCTTTGAAGGTGTTCACCACCTACAACATTCAGCTCAGCGACGCTCAAATTCTCAAGATCATGACACAGGCGCGCCACCACGGAGCGCTGGTTTGTGTGCATGCAGAAAACGATGCCCTGATCGCGGAAGCCAAACAAGCACTGATCGATGCTGGCCACCTGGCACCCAAATTCCATGCCCTTTCTCATCCGCGCATGGCTGAGATCGAGGCCATTGAACGGATGTGCCGGTTCGCAGAATTTCTCGATCAGCCAGTGATGATTTTTCACGTGTCGACACGAGAAGGCGTTGACACCGTGCGTGCCGCAAGAGCCCGTGGAGCGCCGGTTTGGGCAGAGACCTGCACGCACTATCTGTTGATGACAGAAGAGGTGCTCGACAAACCCGGGCTGGAAGGCGCCAAGTGGATGTGCTCGCCGCCGCAGAGAGAGGAAGCCGATCAGCAAGCGCTCTGGCAAGGTTTGAAGGCCGGCGACTTGCAGCTCATCTCCTCCGATCACGCTCCCTACCGATATGATGAGAGCGGTAAGCTATCCGCGGGTCCGAATGCCGGGTTCCACGAAATTGCCAATGGGCTGCCGGGTCTGGAAACACGGTTGCCGATTTTATTCGATGCGATGGTCGCAAATGGCGATGAGTCGGATGCAATGGCCTTTGCCGAATTGACTGCAACAGCGCCTGCCCGGGTCTACGGTTTGCCCAACAAGGGCGCCATCGCGGTGGGCATGGACGCAGATCTTGCTCTTTGGGATCCTCAGCAAACGCATATCTATGGTGCCAATGATCTACATGACAATGTTGGTTACAACCCCTGGGAGGGACGTGAGATACAAGGCAAGGTGGTCAGCGTTGTGCTGCGTGGATCGGTACTTGTGGAAGACGGCGCATTCCGGGGGGTGCCGGGATCTGGCAAATGGATCCCGCGACCTCAACTGGCGACACAACCCAATGGCAACCCGGCAACAGATGCCTGGGTTCAATCGCGTTAATTGGCAGCAAAGCCCATGTCCGACACCAAGTCACTCATCATCATCAACCCAAATTCATCTGAGCAGGTGACGGCTGGGATCGATGCCGCCGTAAATCCGCTCCGGCAATTCGGCATTCCGCTGAAATGCCTCACCCTGGCCGAAGGCCCGCCCGGCATTGAAAACCAACTGCAAGCGGACTTGACCATAGCGCCCATGATCGCGCTGGCGGAGGCCCAAACAGATGCTGCCGGATTTGTCATCGCCTGTTTCGGCGACCCTGGTCTACACGCCTTGCGCGACGCAACGGAACTGCCTGTGGTTGGCATTCAGGAAGCCGCGGTTTCAACCGCGCTGACGCTGGGCCATCAGTTTGGCGTGATTTCAATTTTGCCAGCCTCGATCCCGCGTCATCTGCGATCGTTTGGCGCTATGGGTGTTCTCGACCGGCTGGCTGGTGACAGGGCATTGGGTCTTGGGGTGGCCGAACTGGCCAGCCCCGACAAGAGCCTGGCGGCAATGATCGCAACAGGCCAAAAGCTGCGTGATGAAGACGGTGCCAACGTCCTGATCATGGGTTGCGCCGGAATGGCACATTACAGAACTCCGTTGGAACAGGCCGCGGGCCTGCCGGTCGTTGAGCCTTGTCAAGCGGCGGCTTCCATGGCCTTGGGACAGATTGCGCTGGGTATCAGCCACAAGAAAGAAGGGCAGCACCATGCTTGATGAAACCGCTTCCGGCGTCTTTACCATCGCTGTCACACCGTTTCTGCCGGACGGCAGCCTGGATCTGGAAAGCGTCGATCGCATGGTCGACTTCTATCTTGAAAAGGGGGCCACTGGTCTGACCGTGCTCGGCATGATGGGAGAGGCGGGAAAACTCTCGGCCGATGAAGCTGTATCTGTGGTCAAGCGGGTTACCGCACGCACGTCTGTGCCGGTTGTCGTTGGCGTTTCCGCCCCTGGTTTCGCCGCCATGTCGAGCCTCACACAGGAAAGCATGGATGCTGGGGCTGCTGGTGTGATGGTTGCGCCGCCTTCCAACCTGAAAACCGATGATCAGATCATCACCTACTATCACAATGCCGCTGAGGCGCTGGGCGATGTACCTTTTGTCCTGCAGGATTTTCCACTCTCAACGGGCGTGGTGATCTCTTCCAAGGTCATTTTGAAAATCGTCGAGGACTGTCAAACCTGCGTCATGCTGAAACATGAGGACTGGCCGGGGCTGGAGAAAATCACGGCCCTGCGCGCCGCGTCAGATCAGGGTGCCCGGCGTATTTCTATTCTCTGTGGCAATGGCGGACTGTATCTGCTGGAGGAAATGTTGCGCGGCGCCGACGGGGCGATGACAGGCTTTGCCTATCCCGAAATGATGGCGCAGGTGGTGCAAGCCTGCCAGCAAGGTGAGGTCGAGCGGGCCCGAGATATCTTTGACGCCTACATGCCCCTTATCCGCTATGAAGCCCAGCCAGGCCTCGGCCTGGCCCTGCGCAAAACCACCCTGGCCAAGCGGGGGGCAATTGCCCATGACACGGTCCGAAAGCCAGGGGGAACCTTGTCGAAATTGGCCATACAGGAACTCGACGCCCTGGTTGCGCGTCAGGAGCGGAGATTGAGTGAGCTCGGCATTGGATAGACGCTCACGGTTTTAATTTGATCGGAATATCTGTAGACAGTCCTTCACCTCGACCATCGCCTATAACTCCATGCTCTATCTGCGCTCCTTCCTGTTCAACCTCGCCTGGTACATCAACATCGTACTGCACATGGTCTTGCAGACGCCGTTCTACTTTTTCCTGAACCACCAACAAGCGCAGAAAATTCCAAAGCGCTGGACTGCCAGCACCCATTGGCTGCACCGGGTCCTTGCAGGCACCAAGATGGAAGTCATCGGTGAAGAGAACATGCTGGACGAGGGCTGTATCGTTGCCAGCAAACACCAATCCATCTGGGAATTCTACGCCGTCAATTCGATGGTTCGGGATTCTGCCTTCGTGCTGAAATCTGAACTGATGAAGATCCCGTTTTTCGGTTGGTATGTGGCCAAGCTGCGCCACATACCCATTCGGCGCGGGGATAAAGGCCGGGCCATGCGTCGCATGATCTCTGTGGCCAAAGAGCGAATCGCCGAACGCCGGCAGATTATCATTTTTCCGGAAGGTACGCGGAAATCGCCGGCAGACGAGCCCGACTATCGCTATGGCGTAACGCGCATGTATGTTGAGCTGAATTGTCCCGTCGTACCGGTAGCGCTCAATTCGGGCCTCTATTGGCCTCGGCGAAAGTTTTTGCGCTACCCGGGTACCATCCGCACCAAGATTTGCGAACCGATCATGCCGGGTCTGACGGCACAGGAATTTTCGGCTGAGCTGGAGAAACGTATCGAGGAAGCCTGTGACGAGCTTTATCTGATGGCCTCCCAGGACAAAATCAAACCACCGCTCAGCGAGGCTGTTCTTGCCAAAGCGGCACGCGCCAAAAAACGCTTGGAAAACGCCAAACGCGATTAATTTGTTCTTGTAATGTTCTGTTAATTTGTTCTATCTATGTTCTCCTGCAAAGGAGAACAATATGACCGCACCTGCCTCGCTTTTCGACTTCGCCCAAACCCCGCTTCCCACCAGCGTACCATCGCTCAATCTGGGAGAGACCAACCGCTGGAACCAACCGCGCAGTGCAAGCCGTGCGATGCCGGCACCACGGATGATCAAGTCGGTTGTCGATGAAGCAGGTTTGGGAAAGTTTGTTTATTTGCAGGGGATTTCCGGGCGCCGCTATGTGTTCTCTTCGATTCGACCTGAGCAGGCAGCCCTTTATGACCACGCCCTGTTTGCCGTGACCGACTGGGGTCAGGGGGAGCAGCCAGGCATTCGGGTCGCCGCCTCAGCAAGTGATGTTTCGGCAAACGGCCATGCGCTCTACGTTCATCTTCTCGATGATGAAGACCGATTCGGTTACGAAACGCTGGAAGATCTCTGTAGCTGAGCAGTACGTTGACCGCCCATGACTAAGCTCGGGTCAGTTCCTTCGAAATGCGCTCCATCAGACCATCGCGAATGCCCAATTCGCGCAGATGGTCGGTTGTATCCAGGATGTAGGATTCGTTGTCGCCGGATTTGCCAACGGCGCCCTGGATCTGCGTAATCAGGGCCTCATGGCCCAACCGGCCGGCATATTGTTCATGCTTGCTGTCGGCAATGTAGGTGACGGCGTCCACGGTCTCGCCGCTGGACAGGGCGATGGATCGGATCCGCTCAAGATAAACATTGGTAACCAATTCCCGCGCCCGCAAATAGTCCAGCGTTTCGTCGCGGTTGGCGGCGCTCACCCTGAAAGCCTTGCCGATGCAGGCACCACCCTGGGCCAGACCCAGAACGATGCCTGGTCGTTCCTTGGTGCCCCGATGCACCCATGAATAGATGCAGGGTGCACGATGCAGGCCATAGACCCGCGCCAGTTGCACCTCTTCAAAGTCGAATCCCGGGTTCCACATTAAGGAACCATACCCAAAGACCCAGAAGTGATCGGTTGACAAAGAATTAGCCACTTCGCTGCCGCCAGATTGACAAAAACTGCTTTTACGTCGAAGGGGCTGTTCTGATCAAGTTGTTCTGCAACGCAAACCCAACCGGATTTCCGCCCATGTCCAAGCACGCCAACCGCTCCTTCTTCGCCCATCCAATGGGTAAGTTTGGCATACTCATTCTGGTGTTGTTCGGATTGTGGTTTGGTGGCTGGTACGCGTTCGCCAATTTCGCCGATGGCAAGATTGGTGAGGCCCTCGCCGGCGCTGGTGACCGTGGCGTCAATGTGGAGTGCACCAATCGCGCCATCCGTGGTTTTCCGTTTCGCATCGGCGTTCACTGCGACGCGTTGAACGTCGCCCACAAGCGCGACATTTACCGCATGGAAACCGGCGCCATCCGCACAGCAGCACAGCTCTATGCCCCTGGCGAATTGATCGCCGAAATCGATGGTCCTTTCAAGACATGGCCGAACGGCCGGGAGCTTTTGGCCGATTGGTCGTCCCTGCGCCTGTTTCTGGACGCCAACCTGACAGGTGGATTCGAGATTGCTTCCTTGAACTTCGCCGATCTCACCTCCTCGATCGGAGCGGCGGCCCTAAAGGTGACGAAAGGAGCGGTTCATTTCCGTCCAACGCCGGTGCCGGAGGACGAGCAGGCCGTGCCGAAGTCTCTGGATGGTGCGCTCAATCTGGACAGCTTTTCAGCCGATTTGCCACGCCTGGCCATTCCTGACGCTTCGCTTGAGATCGACGGAACGTTGGTTGACGGGTACGAAGACCTGATCGTTCGCCGCCGTCCATTCCGTCAGGTGATGAAAGACGGCGCCATCTTTGAAATCCGCAATCTGGCTTTGGTCATGCCGGATGGCGGTCGGCTGGCCTTTTCGGGTCCCGTTGAAATCGATTCTGATGGCCTTGTTTCTGGACAGATCAATGTCGGCGTGAACAATCCGGAATCCGTCGCCGAGTGGGCTGGTAAGATCAACCACCGCCTGAAGCAGCAGGTCGGCATGATCACCCAGGCCGTTGCCGGCATGGGAAAGGCTGCGAGTTTTGGTGGCCAGGAATTGCGCTCTATCACGCTGACCATCAAGCGCGGTCAGGTCAGTCTCGGTTTCATCCAGCTGCCCGAACGCATTCCGCCGCTGTTTAGAGACTAGAACGCCCTAAGACTCGGCCTCGTCTTCAGCAACCACATCGCGCCCGAAGTTCGGCAGTTCTGTCTCCTGTCCCGCTTCAATGATGCCGCGGCGAATG
>JABSRX010000007.1:12352-42820 GCA_013214695.1 Rhizobiaceae bacterium
GTGTGTGTACTGCGGCGTGTTGACGAACGGTTGTGTATCACATTTTAGTGTGTTTTGGTGAAATGATCAAATAGCAGATCACCATCACCGTTGCGGATTGCGCGCTGGAGCTGAGATAGATCTTCCGAAAACCGCCCCAACATTTCGATGACTGCGCCCTTGTTGTGCAGGAAAACGTCGCGCCACATCACCGGATCCGAGGCGGCAATTCGGGTAAAGTCGCGGAAACCGGATGCGGAAAATTTCACAACTTCCGAACGGGTCACCTCTTCGAGTTCGGAGGCTGTGCCCACGATGTTGTAAGCGATCAGATGCGGAATGTGAGAGGTCACGGCCAATACCAGATCGTGATGGTCCGGCTCCATCACCTCGACCATTGACCCCAGGCTCTTCCAAAACTGCGTCAGCTTTTCAATCGCTGCTTTGTCGGTTCCCTCTTCGGGTGTGAGCAGGCACCAGCGGTCGTCGAACAAGGTCGAAAAGCCCGCATCCGGACCCGAATATTCGGTACCCGCGATTGGATGACCGGGAATCAGGTGCACGTGGTCAGGCATATGGGGTTTCAGTTGAGTGACAACCGAGCGCTTGACCGATCCAACATCAGAAACGATGCAACCTTCTGCCAGATGAGGGGCGATGCGTTCACCAAGCGAGGCAAAGCTGCCAACCGGTGTGCAGAGGATTACGCAGTCGGCTCCTTGGACGGCCTCACTGACCTTGTCGGTATAGACGTCACCAAGATTCAACTCTTTGGCCCGGTCCAGCGTTTCCTTGCGGCGGGTGGAAACAACGATGGTTTCGGCCAGGCCTTCCCGTCGCGCACGCAGGGCGATGGAAGAGCCGATCAGGCCAATGCCGATCAGGCACAGCCGTTTGAAGAGAGGTTGTGTGGTCATATCAGGCTTTCAGATATTCACCCAACGCAGCAACGACGCCACGACAGGCCTCTTCAGTACCAATGGTCATTCTGATGGCATCGGGCAGGCCATAGCCGCCAACACGCCGCAACACATAGCCACGCGCCGTCAAATAAGCATCCGCACCCGCCGCCGACTTGTCACTGCCAGGCTCAAAGTGAATCAGGATGAAGTTGCCGACGCTGGGGGTCACAGACAGGCCAAGTTCCGTCAATCGCTCAGTTGTCCAGACCAGCCACTCGTCATTGTGGGCAATGGCTTTTTCGATCGTTTCGCGATCGTCGAGGGCTTTGATGGCCGCCAGCTGAGCCGCCGCGTTGACGTTGAATGGTCCACGCACCCGCTCCATCACGGACAGGATGTGGTCGGGACCGAACATCCAGCCAATGCGCAGTGCGGCCAGGCCATAAATCTTCGAAAAGGTTCTGGTCATGACGACATTACTGGATCCGGCGACCAACTCCATGCCGGACTCGTAGTCATTGCGCCGCACATATTCCGCATAGGCTGCGTCCAGCACCAAAATGACATTCTCTGGCAGGCCTTCATGCAGGCGCCGCACTTCGCTCATTGGCAAATAAGTGCCAGTGGGATTGTTGGGATTGGCCAAGAGGACCATTTTGGTTTTGTCGGTTACCCGTGACAGGATCGCGTCGACATCTGCCTGATGGTTGGTTTCGAGCGCTACGACCGGCGTCGCGCCAGCGCTCAAAATGCCGATGCGATAAACCAGAAAGCCGTGCTCGGTATAGATCGCTTCGTCCCCCGGCGCGAGGTAGCACTGCATGATCAGGCTGAGCAGTTCATCTGAACCATTGCCGCAAATGATGTTGGCGGCATTTAAGCCATGCGCTGCAGCAATCGCTTGGCGCAATTCGCTGGAGCTGCCATCGGGATAGTCCTCGAGGCGGTCAGCCAGCTCGACATAGGCTTCCTTTGCCTTGGGACTTGGGCCCAGCGGTGTCTCATTGGCCGACAGCTTGTGAAGCTTGACGCCCGCTGGAACCGCAGATTTGCCCGGCACATAGACTTCAATATCCATGATTCCGGCATTCGGTTGGGGTAGACTGGCAGACTTGGACATGACGTTTTACTTCGATGACTGGAAAGTGGGGTTGGTTTAATTAATCCTGGGTGACAAGAAAAGGGGCCAATGATTCAATTTTTGGCATCAATGGGGCCGCGCGTGGCGTTCTGCGGAGCCAATACAGGCACAAAGACGCGGCGACTCTGACGCTGGCGCACAGGCAGCCCCTGATAGAGTTGTTTGGTCGCCTCTACGACGACGACACCTGAAAAGGCAGGGGTGAATCTGCGACCCAATCGCTCCAATGCATTGACCCAGCGCAGGGCAAAACGGTTTTGACTGGGCGGAAAATGCAAGGCGTGTGACCATGCCGTGGGGGTGAACATGTTTTCGCGCAGCAAGCGGGATAACTGACCACCTGTGTAGGGACTTCCTGATCCAAAAGGGGTTTGCTCCACACGCGCCCAAACGCCACGACGGTTGGGAACCACGATGACCAGTTTGCCACCCGGCGACAGGACACGCCAGATTTCGGTCAGGGTCTCGCCGGCATTTTCACAATGCTCCAGCGCATGAACCATCAACAAGCGGTCGACGCTTGCATCCGGCAGCGGCAGGTCCTCATCAAACACCAGTGCTGTCGAGCAGGGTTGGCCAATCGGCCAGTGGACGGCGCCCTGACGTGCGGGCATGAACGCGAGTGCGCGCTCACTGTCCGCCTTGAACATGTCGAGATAGGGGGTTGCATATCCCAGACCGACCAGCCGTTCGTCGGTAATCGGGCGCCAAAGAACCGACAGCGCCTGACCGATGAACCGGCGCGCATGTCCACCCATTGGTGTGGCATAAAATTGGCGGAGGTCGACTATGTCCATATGCATCGCTAAGAGATAGCAAATGGTTGCATGATCCGAAATGCGAAAAGGAGCAAGATAGTGAACGCCAGCAAGCTTGAGATTTTTCAGTTCCCCTGCCGACAAGACAATTATGGCGTGATCCTGCACGATGGCGATTCCGGCATCACCATCAGCATCGATGCACCGGAATTCGAAGCCGTCGATGATGTGCTGGAAAGCCGCAACCTCAAGCTCACCCACATTCTGACCACCCATCATCACATGGATCATGTGGAGGCCAATGAGGCGCTGAAATCCAAATATGGTTGTCGGATTATTGGCCCCGCCGACGAGGCCGATAAAATCCCTGGCATCGACAAAAGCCACGGCCATGGAGACAGCTTTGAGATTGGCGGCCACCGCATCGAGGTCATCGGTGCGCCCGGTCATACATTGGGCCAGGTGAACTATTATTTTGCCGACCAAGGCGTCGTCTTCTGTGCCGATGCGCTGTTTGCCCTCGGCTGTGGCCGCATCTTTGAGGGCACGCCCGAAATGATGTTCACCGCACTCAACCGTCTTGCCGCTTTGCCAAACGACACCCTGGTTTATGCCGGCCACGAATACACTTTGGCCAACGCCAAATTCGCGCTTTCGGTGGATCCGGAAAATGCCGAACTTGTTGAACGGGCAAAGGAGATTGAACTTTTGCGCGATAACGGCAAGCCCACCCTACCGACCACGATTGACTTGGAAAAACGCACCAATCCGTTTCTGCGCGCGTCGGATGCAAAAATCCGCGCCCTGCTGGCCATGGACGACGCAGCCGATGTCGAGGTCTTCACTGAAATTCGCGCCCGCAAGGATCGTTTCTGATGGATCACCTGTCGGCATCCGAAATCGTCAAGTTGCTGGACTTGCAGCCGCATCCCGAGGGTGGGTTTTACAAGGAAACGTTTCGCGATGACGCCTCAACGGCGATCTATTACCTGCTTGAAGCAGGAGATCACTCCCACTGGCATCGGGTGCATGGCTCGTCTGAAATCTGGCATCACTATGCAGGTGGTCCACTGGCGCTGACCCTCTCTCCCAACGGTCATGACGCTGAAGCACACAGGCTTGGCAAAAACATCAATGCTGGGGAAAAGCCTCAATTGGTTGTACCGGCGGGATGGTGGCAAACGGCCGAAAGCCTGGGCCACTGGACATTGGTCGGGTGCACGGTGGCGCCGGGCTTTGACTTTGAGAATTTTGAAATGGCGCCTGACGACTGGCGGCCAGTGCCGCGCTAGATCAATCAGCTGGCCCGTTTGCCAATCTGTTGTTTCGCAGATTTCTCTTCGGTGGGCCAAGGCAGTTCGCGCTGAGGCTTGCCGAACTTGAAGCCCTGCAAGTAATCAACGCCCCATTCACGCAACAGGTCTGTGGTGATGTCGTCTTCCACCCATTCAACCACTGTCTGAGCATCAAACAAGCTCGCCAAGTCAACGAGTGCCTTGATGAACTTCTGATTTTCTGTGCTGCTTTTCAGGTTGTCGACGAATTGACCGTCGACCTTGATAATGTCGAAGGGCAGACTCTTGAGGTTGCGGAACGACGTATAGCCAGCGCCAAAGTCGTCTAGCGCGACGCGGCAACCAAGATCGCGAACGGCGTTGATGAACTGTTTCGCCTCTTCCAGCGAATCAGCTGCATAGGATTCGGTCACTTCGATGATCAGGCGCTCAGCGATATCCTGACGATTCATGACACAATGGGCCAGTTTGGAAAGCCATTCGGGATCACACGCGGTCTCGAATGAAACGTTCAAAGAGAACACAGCCGTTGGTGCCTGGTTAAGGGTCTCCATCGCCAGGTCGAGGGCGTGATGGTCGACCAGCCGTACGAGACCCAGGCGCTGGGCCACGTCAACGAATTCTCCGGCAACCAGGGCTTCGCCTTCTTTGCTTTCCAATCGGATCAAGGCCTCGTGAAAAATCACTTCTTTGGTCTTGGCATCGACGACCGGCTGCCAGGCCAGGTGAATGCGTCTTTCCTTGAGGGCGCTAATGATCTTCTCGGCCATGTGCGCAGCGCGTTGCTTCTCCAGCTCCTGCTTCGGATCAGGCTGATAGGCAACGATCGACGCATCGCGCGCGCGCCGACTTTCATTCAAGGCCTGATGGGCCGCCATGAACACCTGTTTTGAATCACGCGCATGTTGAGGCATCAACACACCGCCAACCGACACCGAGACCGCAATCGGCCCTTTGGCCGTGGTTACAACGTTTTCACGCAGCAGATTGAGAATACGATAGCCCGCCACAAGCATGCCCCGGTCATCACATTCCGGCAGGATCATGCCAATCTTGGCGCCCGAGAAACGGCCGATAATATCGCGGTCGCGCAGGTTTTCCTGCATGCGCTTGGCGACCTCGGAGATCACCGCATCACCGGCTTCATAGCCGTAGACGGAATTGATCAGGTCGAAATGTTCAAGACCGACGACAAGGAAACAAGCGGGCTCCCCGGATTGATTGATCTCGTTGAACACCTCTTCAAGACAAAGATTGAGGTGGGCGCGGTTGTACAGGCCGGTCAGAGGATCACAGCGCGACAAACGGTTGAGGCGCTCGTCCTGGGAACGGCGTTCGTTGATCAGACGCAGAATGCCATGGGCACGGTTCGGCACACCATCAGAACCGGCATACCAGCGCCCGGAATCCTCGACCCATATATCGCTGGACGTATTGAGCGCGTCGGCCGACAGAGCATATTGCAATCGATAAGCAACGCCGCGACCTTCGTCTTCCTCTTTGGACGACATGATCGCATCATTGCGGCTGGTTTCGGCGGTCGGCAGCATCAGGCTGTTGAACACGCGGCTGGATGCAACCTGGTCAACGGAATCGAGACACAGCAACTGCTCCGTGCCTTCGCTCCAATGCAGCCGATCGGAATCAATGTCCCACTCATAGGCGCATTCGCCGATCGAATTCATGACGAAGTTGGCAATGTTGCGCCGCTCGATACCAAGCTGAGTCTGTGACTCTCTGCGATCTTGACTGTCAGATGCGTAAGCGCGAGCGGATTGGCTCATTGTTGAACTGCCCTTTTACCCATTGCCTCATATTTGGGCGATAATGGTTAACGAATGAGTAACCATGACCATACTTTTTCGCAGTTCCGGACAATCGCACAATCATCCCTTGCTGATCCGGATTGGTATGGCTTAATTGGTGAAAGAGTCCGCTTTGCCGAGAAATTTTCATGCCAGATTCAACCTATGACGCGCTCGTTTCCCACGTGAAAACCACCCGTGCCTTGGGGCAGATTGCCGGTCTTCTGTCCTGGGATCAGGAAGTCATGATGCCAGCCAACGGGGCCGCTGCGCGCGCCGAACAGGCAGCTGCGATGGAAGAGGTATCTCACCAACGCCGCAGTGATCCGCGCCTGGCTGACTGGCTGGATGAGCTAGAGGCCGCAGATCTCGACGCAAAGCAGGCGGCCAATGTGCGGCTGACGCGTAGGTCCTATGAGCGCACATGTAAAATTCCAGCGAGCCTCGCTGCCGAGTTGGCCCGCACCACATCGATGGCTCAGGGCATTTGGGCAAAGGCTCGAGCGGCCAACAGTTTTGCAGATTTTGCCCCCAGTCTGGAACAGATCATCCAGCTGAAACGTCAGGAAGCGGCCTGCCTTTCAGGGGCAGATGGCAATGTGTATGACGCCCTGTTGGACGACTTTGAGCCCGGCATGACGGTGGCTGTGCTGCAACCGCTGCTCGAAGGCCTGCGTCCGCGGTTGTCGGCGCTGCGCGAAAAGATCAACGCGCGAGGTGCCAAGCAGCCGGTTTTGAAAGGCACGTTTGCAGAAGACGCGCAGATGGTTTTGGCCCGTCAGCTGGCCGACAATTTGGGCTATGACTGGAATTCGGGCAGACTGGATCAGTCGGTGCATCCGTTTTCTTCCGGCACCGCCCAAGACACGCGGATCACAACACGCATCGACACGGCGGATCCATTAGGCTGTCTCTATTCGACGGTACACGAGTTGGGCCACGCCCTTTACGAACAGGGCATAACCGAAGACATGGGGCTCACCCCAGTCAACAATCATGTCTCGTTGGGCGTGCACGAAAGCCAGAGCCGCCTGTGGGAAAATCAGATCGCCCGAAGCCGGCCCTATTGCGACTGGTTTGCGCCGACATTCCTAGCCGCCTTTCCAGATTGCGGATTGAGCAATGGGGACGACCTCTATCGTGCGGTTAACCGGGTTGAGACCGGTTTCATCCGCACCGAGTCGGATGAAGTGCATTACAACCTGCATGTTCTGTTGCGCTTTGAATTGGAACGGGAGTTGGTGGCTGGTGAGTTGGACGTGACCAACCTCGAAGCCGAGTGGAACCGGCGTTTTGAAAGGGATTTTGGTCGCATGGTTCCCGATGCAGCCAATGGCGTGCTTCAAGACGTTCACTGGTCCGTCGGCCTGTTTGGCTATTTCCCGACCTATTCACTGGGCAACATCTATGCGGCGCAGTTGAATGTCGCCCTGTGCGATCAGTTGGGTGACGTGGACGACCAATTGGCGCGCGGCGAAACCGGTCAGATTTTGAGCTGGCTGCGTGAGAACGTGCACGCGCATGGCAGCCTCTATGCGCCTACCGATCTGATGCAGCGGGCCAGCGGTCAAGAGCTTTCAGCGGAACCTTTGCTGAATTATCTGGAGACCAAGTACACCGAGATGCTGGATCTGTGATGAAGACCGTTTTTGGAAAGCCTTTTACCCAGCAGGAGCCGATTGACGAAGCGACGATTGCGCGCGTCAGTGAGATCCTGCGCGGCGGGCGCTTGCATCGCTACAACACGATCGCCGGCGAAATCAGTGAAGCTGCTCAGTTAGAGCGGGACTACGCCGCCTACCAGGGCAGCAAATATTGTTTGGCCTGCTCGTCCGGCGGTTACGCACTCGCCGTGGCTCTTCGGGCAGCTGGTCTCAAGCCCAGCGATAAAGTTTTGGCAAATGCCTACACGCTGGCCCCTGTGCCTGGTGCCATTCATAATGCTGGCGGTGTTCCCATTTTCGTCGAGATCGACGACACCTGGCACATAGATCTCGACGACCTGGCCCAAAAGGCGGCAACCAGCGGTGCAAAATTTTTGATGTTGTCCCATATGCGCGGGCATATCGCCGAGATGGAGCGCATTGTCTCGATCTGTGACGAAAAAGGAATAACCATCATCGAAGACTGTGCCCACACAATGGGCGCCCGTTGGAACGGCGNGCGATCCGGTAATTTTGGCAAAGTGGCTGCCTTTTCCGCCCAGACTTACAAACACATTAACTCGGGCGAAGGTGGGTTGCTGACAACCGATGATCCGGAAATCGCGGCGCGCGCCATCATCATGTCCGGCTCCTATATGCTCTATGGCACCCACGGCGCAGCACCCGATGAATCGGTCTTCGCCAAGGTTAAGTTGGAAACACCCAATTATTCGGGACGCATGGACAATATGCGCGCCGCTATCCTGCGCGGGCAATTGGGTCAACTGGATGCAAATGTGCGTCAGTGGAACGAGCGCTATCAGATGCTGGAAAGCGTGCTAGCCAAATCGGCGGCTGTAGATGTCGTCCCGCGCAAACAGAATGAGGAATATGTCGGCTCATCATTNCAGTTCAAACCGCGGTTGACCGAGGCTGGCTTTGAACCACTCATCGCCAATTGCGCTGCCCGTGGGGTCGACATCAAATGGTTTGGTGCCGCAGAGCCAAAAGCTTTCACCAGCCGCTATGACAGCTGGCGCTATTTGGGACCACAGGCATCACTGCCAAATACCCTGACAGTTCTGTCACGGACCTGCGATATCCGCGTGCCACTGACATTTGAGNCTGAAGATTGCCNGTTGGTGGCTGAAATCATTGCCGATGAGGCGGAGCAACTCATCGCCGATTACGCCTTGAATTGAGCCATTGAGAATTCATTAAGCCTGTTTGTTTAGCCTTGGTTGAACATAACCAGCGCCCGTGCGCCGGTTTGTCTGTCAATTGTAAAGGCTCAAGGTTGTGGCAACTCTCGGTTCTCGACATTCGGCAATGCTCTTCGCAGTGATGTGCTCTGCCGTGCTGTCACCGGTAGCGCTGACCCCTTCTGCCATCGCAGCAGACACGCGCAGCCAGGTGATGAAAAAGCTGGCGGCGGACCTGAACCAACAAGCGAAAGACTACGGTGTGCAGGCGGAGCAGACCTCCCAGTCAGCCATCTGGAATGAAAACCTGAGCAAGCTGCGTCCAGCCCTTAATCGGCAACGCCAAACGCTTCTGACCGCCACACCGCTGTTGGGCTTGCTGAAGCCGTCGCAGTCCGGCCCCGAAATCTCCAACGAGGTAGTCGGCAGCATCCCGGAAATCACGGACGACGCACGTCCTGCAAAACCGATGGTACGGTTCCGTCAAAAACTGGCAAAGCTGGTCTCCGGCACAGGCGTACAACCCCTCACAATCGTTCATGTGGGTCGTTCTTCCAGTGGATCAGACCCGTTCGCGAGCAGCCTGAAGTCGCTGTTGCAAACCCGGTATGGCAACAGCGGACCAGGCATGGTTGCGCCAGCGCGAGATCTGTTGGATCCCCAAGAGAGCTCCTTTGAACTGACCAAGTCGGGCAGATGGCGGGTCGATTCCATTCGGCGCCCCCACAAGCAAGGTTTTGGCCTCTCGGCAATGCGCGCCACCTCCCGCTCCTCACTGTCATCGATGACCATCGCGAGTACGGACGGGGCTTTTGATTGGGTTGGGGTAACCGTTGCTACCGGTCCATCGCAGGGCACGTTCAAATTGAAAGTGGGCGATGTCGAAAAAGAATTTGACGCCCAGGCCGACGTGCCTGGCTCTAAACTCTTCAAGCTCTCCGTTTCGGGCCAATCAGCAACGGTCCACCCTGGTGGCGGTGCGCAAACTGGTCTTTTGAACTGGACGGCTGGCAAAAAGCAGCCTGGCATTCGCTATATGCGGTTTGACCTGTTCAGCGACAAAAGCAAGGAAATCGATCGCCTCGACGCGACCCTCGTTGCCAACGATTTGCGCAACCTCCGACCTGACCTGTTGATTGTTGATCACGTCGCAAGTGAGGGTGAGTCAGGTCGGGCCATTCAGGATCTTATTGCCCAAATGCGGGCAGCTGCCCCTGGAGCTGACATTCTGTTCTTGGGTCCTGACCAAAAGCAGTGGACCGCGAAGCAGTCCTGCCTAGTTTCCGACATAACCGAATCTTCGAAAACTGATCGCCAACGCGTTGCACCTCATGCGGGAGCCGCAACTTGGCATTGGCAGCCAAATCGGGCTGACATATGCGCCGCCGAACAACAGCTTCAGCTCGGGCTTGTGAGCACCGACAACGGCGAGGGCAACGGCGACGCCCTCAACTTAACGTCGGATTATGACGCACGTCGGGCAAATGCCTTGGTCAAATGGTTGGCCAACCCAGGCAACCTTGTCGGCGACGTTGCCCAGAGCCAAAAATTCTGATCAGCCCCATATACCCCGCTAGCCACAACACGACGATCCCGCGCGCGCTTTCGATTCGCCCCCGCAACAAGCCATATCAGATCTGTCCAAATTCATGGACATCTGAGCCGGCTTACAGACCGCGCGCGCATCACCAAGCGGCACGATTACAGCGTCGTCTTGTAGAACTGGTTCCTGTAGCGCCAACAGCGACAATTCCGCGTTACTATGGCCAAATTCAACCAGCAGGTCGGCTTGTTTCAGTTCTGGCACGGCAGCAAGACTTTTCCGCACAATTCCGCTAAACTTGCCAACGCTCATATACTCACCACCGTAACCATCCATCAGCTGCAGGCGCGCTTCCTGCCAGGTCTGAATATTGCCGCCACAGTCGATTCCCTTGGCGTGGGCATGTCTCAACTCGGTGACATGGTAGCCGGCTCCGATGGCACCTTGCTTGGTTTCAAATATCAACGGCAATGCCGGATCAACCGCTTGCAGTTGGGACACCAGTTCAGAAAAAGTTGTCATCTTCAATCCTATCATTTCAAACTTTCTTGAAGTAATATAGCGGTAACGGAAATTATTTCAAGGATACTTGAAATATGGATGAAGCTACGGCCGCAAACTTGTTTGGTGTGTTGTCGAACGCCGACCGACTTCGGGTCATACGTGTGCTGGTTGAGGCAGGGCCTGATGGCAGGAGTGCAGGCGATATTGCAGGGGCGATTGGGGCCACGCCCTCACGGGCGTCTTTTCACCTTGCTGCTCTTTCGGAAGCCGGATTTGCCATCGGAGAAAAGCAATCACGTCAAATGATCTATCGGATCAATTTTGAGCATATCGGCGCCTTGATCGCCTTCCTGATGGAAGATTGTTGCAAGGGCAGCACCCGCCTGCGCGCCTGTTGTGGCATGGCTTGACATCTTGTTGACCGTACTGGCCTAATTGCGTCTTGCCCACGCTTTGGGTCGGAAAATTCAGGTCTACAGAACATGTCTACACCCACCGAATTCATCACTCTTGGAACCGCCGGCGGACCGGTGCCAAAGCGCGATCGTGCTTCTCCCGCACACGCCATTTTGCACGAGGGCCGTCCGATTCTGGTCGATTGTGGTGAAGGGGCCATGCGGCAGATGATGCGTATCGGCATCGACTTCCGGCGGATCCACGAGATCATTTTGACCCACCATCACTTTGATCACATTGGCAGCCTGTTCAACTGTCTGGGCATCAACATGATGCTGCAACGCCAGCAGCCCTTGAACATATATGGACCCAAAGGGACCCGCCAGATTGTTGAATCGCTAGCCAGCGCCTGTGATGTGTCCTGGGAAATCGGCTTTGGCATTGCCGAACAAACCCTGAGTCATCCGCGCGATTTCATCAATGTGCGTGAAATCGAACCCGGCGATGTGATCGAGATCGATGCCATCAAGATCACCTGCTGTGAAAACACCCATTATCGTTCAGAGGACAAGTTTGGACAGGAGGGGCCAATGTCCCTGTCGCTGCGCATTGAGGCGCCAGATCGTTCAATTGTCTTCACCGGCGATACCGGCCCCTGCCGCAACTTGGAGCGGTTCGGTCAGGGTGTTGAATTGCTGGTTGGCGAGGTTGTTGATGTTGAACGAACCGTCGAAAAGATCCGCCAGAACAGCCCCTACATGTCCGACGAACGGGTCACGATGATGAAAAAACACATGGCCGAACATCATCTGAAGCCCGAACAGCTCGGAGAACTGGCCAGTCGAATGGGCGCCGAACATGTGGTCGCCGTGCACATCACGCTGGACTCGATCACCGACGAAATGAAAGCCGACTATGCAGCAAAAATTGCCTCCACCTTTTCGGGCAAGGTCACGATCGCAGAAGATCTGGATCGCTTCTAAACACACCTTTTGTTCATATGACTTGAACACGGCATTGCTCTAAGGAGCAGTCCTTCGATCAACAACTAGGCCCTTTCAAATGACCGATACAAAACCCCACGTAGATCAACCCCTTGGCGAACATCAGTTTGCAGTGACAGGAGGAGATGGAACCATCACTGTGGGTGCGCCGAAAGACCGCTGGACCATGCTGTTCGTCTACCGGGGTCGTCATTGTCCGCGATGCAAGCGCTATTTGAACAAGCTGAACGACATGCTCACGGATTGGACAGACGTGCTCGACGTGGTGGTGGTCTCAGCCGACAACGCCGAAAAGGCGCAGGCGGATAAGGCCGAGTTTGGCTGGACTTTCGACCTCTGCCACGGATTGACGGAAGCCCAGATGCGCTCCCTTGGCCTTTATGTTTCCACCCCGCTATCGGAAGCCGAAACCGACAAGAATTTCGCCGAGCCCGGTGCCTTCGCGATCCGCCCGAATGGCACATTGATGCTGGTCGATATTTCCAACGGCCCGGCGGCCCGCCCAGATCTGGACGAGCTGTTAGACGGCATGAAGTTCAACATCGAAAACAACCGCCCGGCGCGCGGCACCGCGTAGACCTGCTCGCGCAGTCAGCGCTCCAAAACTTCGACCGATAAAATGGTTGGCAGGTGACGCACTATCTCCTGCCAATGGTCCCCTTCGTCAAAACTGGCAAACAGTGAGCCAGTGTTGGTGCCGAAATAGACACCGACGGAGTCTTGGGTGTCGACCGCCATGGCCTGCCGCAAAACGGTGAAAAAACAGGCTTGCTGCGGCAGGCCTTTCCGCAAGTCCTGCCATGTCTTGCCGCCATCGCGTGACCGCCAAACCGCCGCGGCGGCATCTGGTGGAAAGCGTCCCGCACTGTCTCCATTCAAGGGGAATGTCCAAATGGTCTGCGGGTCATGGGGATGAACCCGAATGGGAAAGCCAAAGTTCGAAGGCAGCCCCTTGTTGATATCATCCCAGGAACGGCCGCCATCAGAAGAGCGCCAGACGCCGTGATGGTTTTGCTGATACAGAAGACCTGTGCTGCCGGGTGCCAGCATCATGTTGTGAACGCAATGGCCGGTCTCCCCATCGCGCGGGCCATCAAGATGATCATGTCCCTCACAGGCGGCCGCGTTCGATAGCCGGTTGCGGCGCTCCCAACTGGTCCCGCCATCCTCAGTGGCAAAGACTCCGGCGGCGGAAATGCCTAACTACATTTTTTCGCGATGCGCAGGATCAAAAACGATGGTGTGCAGCGTCAGACCTGCGGCACCCGGATTCCACGATTCCGCCGACGGATGATCGGTCAGAGAATCGACGCGTGACCAGCTTTCGCCCGAATCATCGCTGACCAGCAGGTTGGCAGGTTTTGTTCCGGCATACAGTGACCCATGTCCAGAACCCAGCGCCCAAACCTGGCTGAAATCTTTTTCAAACGGCAGAGACTCGTCGGACCACCCGATCGTGTCAGCAAACGCCGGGTCAATGGCAGCCCATTCGTCCTTGGTGCCCTTGGTCAGGCGGGTCAATTGCCATGATTCGCCTTCGTCATCAGAGCGCCAGATACCGGCCCCATGCCAGTCGCCACCACCCCCGGCCCAAAGCGTGCCGGTTTCTGGATCACCGATCATATGGTTGATCGGCCAACAGTCGCAAAACGGCCCGTTCACCGACCATGCGTTAGCCTCTCCATCGCCCTTTGCGCGACGGACGATAAACGCCCCTTTGGTGGTCCCGATGAGAATGCGAAGTGCTTGCGAAGTCATAAACTGCTCCCATCAACGGAAGCAGGCTATCACGCCGCTGAACAAATCGGCAAATGCGCGCCGAGCCGGTTCAGCGCACCACGACCTTGGTGCCCAGTCCAACCTTGCTGTACAGGTGCTGAATGTCTTCGTTGCGCATACGGATGCAACCGGATGACGCGGCTGTTCCAATACTGGACGGCGCGTTTGTGCCGTGAATGCGGTAAAGCGTATCCTTATTGCCCTGGAACAAATAGAGCGCCGCTGCACCAAGCGGGTTTTTAGGCCCGCCGGGTTGACCATTGGTCCATTTCTTCAGTGACGGCTTGCGCTTGATCATTTCTTTGGGCGGATACCATTTTGGCCATTCCACCTTGCGCTTGATGGTCGATGATCCGCTCCAGGCAAAACCTTCCTTGCCGACGGCCACGCCGTAACGAATGGCCCGTCTGCTGTTGAGGACATAGTAAAGATGGCGGGTGCCGGTTTCGATAATTACCGTTCCGGGTTTCTCCGAATTGATAAACCTCACTTCGGTGCGGGCGTAAAGATCCGGCGCTTTTTTGATGGGAAGTGTGGAACGCAGTTTGGCGGTACGGAACCGCTTGGCGCGTTTGGCACGTTTAGCGCGCAGTTGTTTTAGGCGCTGCCGTTTGACGCGTTTTCGCTTCAGATAGGCGCGCCATTCTGCTGGGCTGTGGTCAGCAACCTGAATGCCTTCCACCACCGTTGGCTCTTTGACCAGGACCTTTGCGGTGCCATCAAAATTGAAACTGAGGTTGGGGTTGGTGCTTGCCTGAATCGGTCCAACAAAGAACACAAGCAACAAGAGGCCGATGCCTATTTTCAAATACGCCATTTTACTCAACACATATTTAAGCAGTACGAGAACAAATTCTGTTTGATTACAGAGCCGAAATCAATCCAGATCGCGCATCTGTGATCGATCTAGTCTTTGGTAAGCTTAACGCGTTTTCGGCGTTCAGCTTGTTGCTGAATTCGACGTTGCCCCCAAGGCAGAAATCGCTAATGGTCTGCAAGATCAGCAAAACCTTTGCCCCCGGTTCCGGGTGAAGTTTGCCGCTCGACGGCATCAGGATTGGAGATGGAGTGCCATGGACATCGAACCATTTGGCGTTGAAATGTGGATGAACGAGTGGGAGACCAAATGCGATTGGAATCTCGCCGAAACTTGCGTCGAAAGCCTGACCATCGAGGAATTGCTGCAGATCTGCGGCAAAAACGATGACGGATTGTCACCGTTGCTCGACATGAAGATGACCTACGGTGATATCGAAGGATCGCCGGCACTGCGTGCAGAAATCGCTGCTTTTTATGACAATCAGTCTGTCGACAATGTCATCATCACCCATGGCACAATTGGCGCCAATATGTTGGTGCACAAGACGTTGGTCAGCCGCGGCGATCGGGTAATTTCTGTCATTCCCACCTATCAGCAACACTATTCGATACCCGCCAGCATCGGCGCCGAGGTCGCTCATCTGAAGTTGCGTGAAGAAAATGGCTTTCTGCCCGACCTTGATGAGTTGCGCCAGCTTGCCACCCCCGGCACCAAATTGATTGCCATCAACAATCCCAACAACCCCACCGGTGCGTTGATGGATGTCGACATGCTGCGCCAGATTGTTGACATCGCGCGTGAGGCTGGCGCCTGGATTCTATGTGACGAGGTTTACCGCGGCACAGACCAGACGGGCGATGGCATCACAACTTCCATCGCCGATCTCTATGAAAAAGGGATCAGCACAGCGAGCACATCAAAGGCGTTTTCGTTGGCTGGCCTGCGTCTGGGCTGGATTGTCGGGCCCAAGGAGCTCCTGACCGAGGTCGCGATGCATCGCGATTACGATACGATTTCGGTCAGCATGGTGGATGACTATTTTGCCACCATGGCGCTGCAGAACCGCGATAAGATTTTGGCACGCAGCCATGCCATCACGCGCGGTAATCTGGCCATGCTCTCCGACTGGGTTGATCAGCAAGACGGCATCTCGTGGACCAAGCCGGCCTCTGGGACGACCGCATTGCTGCACTATGATTTGGACATGCCGTCACGCGATTTGTGTATCGATCTGTTGCAAAAAACAGGAGTCATGCTGCTCCCCGGCTCGGCTCTAGAAATGGAAGGCTATCTGCGCATTGGCTACGCAAACACACCTTCCATCCTGCAAGAGGGGCTGAAGCGTTTTTCAGACTACCTGGCAGCTCACTGAGCCAAGGCCTCGGTCAGACGCACCAGTTGTGTGAAATTGGTGCGATGACCATGATCATCACGGCCCCGGTTTGCTGCCGCGAGATCTGCAATCTGCCGATACGTGAAATCAGAAAGCGCTGGCTGGCCGCGCAGTTTTTGTCCAAAGGCAGCAACTGCCGCGGCAAACTGGCTATCTCTTTCCAGCACCGACCCAGCCTTGGGCATGTCAGATTCCAAAACTGGCTGTTCCAGCAATTTGCTCGTGGAGTTTCCTGGCAGTTTGTAGCGCAATTTCAGAAATCCGATTTCCGAAGTGGAGGCCTCGGACGGGGCTGGCGTGTCGTCGCCATAACGCAACGGGCTGTTCAGCACGGCCGGGCTCCCCATGGGCGTGATCTCGTAAAGCGCTGTGACCGTATGCCCGGCCCCAATTTCGCCGGCATCAACTTTGTCATTGTTGAAATCTTCACGCTGCAGCGCACGGGTTTCATACCCAATCAAGCGGTATTCGGCGATCTTGGCTGGATTGAATTCCATCTGGATTTTGACGTCCAAGGCAATGGTGAACAACGAACCACCAGCTTCCTCCACCAACACTTTCTGGGCCTCGGAAAGACTGTCGATATAGGCGGCTTGTCCATTGCCATTTTGGGCCAGGCTCTGCATCAGCGCATCGTTGTAATTGCCCTGACCAAAGCCGAAGACCGACAGAAAGATCCCAGACTTGCGCTTCTTGGAGATCAGGTCCTTGAGCTGGTCGGGATCGGACACCCCCACATTGAAGTCCCCATCGGTGGCCAGAATGACCCGATTCACACCGTCTTTGATGAAATTCTTCTCCGCCAGCCGATAGGCCTGCTCAATGCCGCCGGCACCGGCAGTTGATCCACCCGCTTGCAAGCGATCCAGAGCTTCGATGATGGTCGCCCGGTCGGATGCCTTGACTGAATCCAACACCGTTGCCGAGCGTCCCGCATAGGTAACAATCGAAACCGTGTCACTGGGTTTGAGCTGGCGCAGCAGGAGTTTGAAACTCTTGGTCAACAAGGGCAGCTTGTTGGCATCTGACATCGAGCCTGACACGTCGAGCAAAAACACCAGATTGGTGTCTGGCCTTTCCGCCGCATCCGCTCCAACGCTTGGGTCAAAACCCTTGATGCCAATATGAAGAAGCTGCGTGTGTTGATTCCACGGGGTCTGGATCAGAGTTGCTGTTGGCTTGAAGGGTTGGCCCCGCGTCTCCGGCAGTGGATAGGCGTAGTCGAAATAGTTGATCATCTCTTCCACCCGCACCATGTCTTTCGGCAGCAGGTTGCCGGCATTGATGGCCGCGCGGACCCGCGCATAAGAGGCCGTATCGACATCTATCGAGAAGGTCGAAACCGGCTGTTCGGCGGTCGACGTCACCACATTGTCGTTGAACTTCTCGAAGCGCTCTCCCGTGGCTGGTGGAGCCTGTAACCCTGGGTTGACCGCCAACATGGTCGGGCTCGGTGCGGCTGCCAAGGGTTGCACCGCGCTGTCCATCAAACGCTGAGCCCGTGGTTGGGGCTGGGGCGCAAAGCTTTTTTGCCGAGGTCGGGCCGGAGCAGCTACAATCTGTCCGTCTGGCTGAACGGCGATCGACGCCAGCTCCTCGACCAGCACGGATTCAGATTCGACCTGGCGCAGTCGACCGTTGGCGGTTGGAATCGGCACGGCATCCGGTTGAATTTGCTGCTCCATGACATTCCACGCCACCAGGCTTGCGACAGGCAGAACAACAATGCCGCTCGCCGCCGCCAGAGCGACAGGGCCCCTTTTCCATGCAGGTTTCGAGAGTGAATTCATAACAAGGCTCCACATTTGTTTGATTGTGGAGGTTGGACGTTGCTGATCCGCGCATCCTTGGGTTGAGTCCAAAAATTCTTTTCCAGTATCCACCGCCGAGGCTTCAAAGGCCTGCATGGCCGCATGCAGCGCGCGCTCCCGTGCCGTCTCGTTGACAGGCGGAGATTGCAGATCAGCCAAATTCCTCAAGTCGATATCGTTCATGTCAAACCCTCGCTTCCTGCTTGAGCAAGTGCTTCAATCGCTTCTTCGCGTCGTGAATGTTGGAAGAGACGGTACCTTCGGCGCAGCCAAGAATGCGCGCCGCGTCGCTGTGGCTCAGTTCCTCACCAAATACGAGCATCACCGCATCGCGTTGCTTTTGCAGCAATTGCCGCACCGCCCGCCACAAGTCAGCGAGCTGGCCATCATCGGAGTTTAGGTCTGCAGTGGTTTGCACCATCTGCGTTGGATCCACCTTCAAAGTCTCTAGCTTACGCGCATCGGTTTGTTGACGTCGGTGATGATCGCGCGTGGCGTTGAGCACCACCCGATAGAGCCAGGTTGAAAAGTGGGCATTGCCATCAAAACTGGCAATATTACGTGCCAGACGCAGACATACATCTTGGGCAATATCTTCCGCATCGTCGCGGTTTCCGCACCACTTCCAGGCGATCCGAAAGATCGTCTCGTAATGCCGTGAAATCAGCGCAGCAAAACCCGCCCGGTCGCCGCCAACCGCGCGCTCTACAAGGTGTTCGTCACTGATCTGTGAAGCATTCATTATCCATTAGACGCATCCAAAACGCATTCCTTGGGTCCGAAATGAATTTAATTCAGCATCCTAATGCGGCGACTATCAGCTCAGAATGAGGCCTCATCGGGGCATTTCAAGTGGGCTAAGATATTGGCAAATCAATATGATTCGTCTGCGGTACGACCCATTGCTCACAAACAGTCCCGCCGCTGAATTTACAACTTGTTAGGTAATTTTCCGGATTTGCCGTCGTCGTTAATTTTATCGGTACGCCCCCGTGACAGCTTGTTCTCCCATACGGCGCCGCTGTCGGGGCGAGGGAAGCGGTAAGATGATTTTGAATATACGAATCAGGACTGCATTTATTATTGCGCTTTTGGCGATTGGGTTGGTGCCTCTGTCGGTATTCGCCTGGTACTCCTATGAGCGCACGGTTGCTACGGAATTTGAGGATGTGAAGGACCGGCATCTTTTGCTGGCGCACAATCTGTCCTCAACATTGTCTCGCTACGAGCGCGATGTGCGCGCGGCAGTGCGTTCTGTCGCGACGTCTTTGTTCAGCTCAACGGATTATCCCGGATCCAAAGAGCTGCTTCACGCGCTGGATATTCAAAACATATCGCTGATCGATTCCGAGTCCGGACGGATTTCCAATTCGCTGAGTGTCAGGACCAATCAACCTTCGCTCAATATCACGCCGGGGCTACTGGCCGAGGCCAAAAAGCACGCCAATCGCAATCAATTGCACTTTATGCCGGTTCAAAGAACCGAACATGGTAATGTCATCTACATCACAGGCTGGTTCCAAGATCAGCTTCTTCTGGCGCGTCTTGGAACCGACTACTTCGTCAAGATCGGCCGCCAAATCTCCTTTGGTATCAAGGGCCATGCGGCCATTGTCGACCAGGAAGGCAATGTCCTTGCCCATCCACTGCCCATATGGATCGCCACCGCAAAGAACATTTCCAAGGTTTCTGCTGTTCAGCGCATGATGAAGGGCGAAACCGGTATCGAGCAATTCTATTCACCGGCCCTGAAAGGCGACATGATTGCAGGCCTAACGTCGGTTGAAGGGCCTGGTTGGGGCGTCATGATCCCACAGCCCGTGGAAGAACTGTATACCAAGGCGTTTGAGAACCTCAAACCCATCTTCGTCGGCTTGATCCTGTCCTTCTTTGCAACCTTGCTGTTGGTGCGCACATCGATCAGCTGGCTTGCCCGTCCGCTCGAAAACCTGACGGTTGATCTGAAGAAACAGGCCCTTGAAGGCAAGCCTGCCGCGGTTCCGCCCGACAGGACTCAGACCAATATTCACGAAGTGCGCAGCATCATCGATTCCTACAATGACCTGGCGATGATCGTGCAGAACAGCGCCAATGAACTGGCCGAACGCGCCTTCCAGGATACCGTCACGGATATTGGAAACCGGCGCTACTTCACCAAGCGTGGTACGACCCAAATCAACCGTCGCACGCCTTTGGGCAAACGTGGTGTTTTGATCTTTACGGATTTGGACGGCTTCAAGGAAATCAACGACGTACGCGGTCACGCGATTGGCGACGCTGTCTTGCAGGCCTTTGCCAAGAATCTTTATCCAGCGACCAAGCAATTCATGGACCGAGAATTCCGCGGTGTTGCGGGCGCTCATCCAATTATCGGTCGCATTGGCGGCGATGAATTTGCCATCCTGCTGCCGATTCCAGACCATGTCACCGACGAGGTCGACGTGATCGATCTGTGCGAACGCCTGCGACAGGCGCTGCCGAAGTCGGTGGATTTGGATGGCATTACCATTCCATGTGAACTGTCCGCGGGTGGTGCCGCCTATCCAGACCAGGGTGACCAGATCGAAGATCTCATTCGACGCGCCGATGTGGCTCTGTACCGCGCCAAACTCAGCGGCAAGAACCGGTTTGAGCTCTACAGCCAACAGAACGCCCTGGGCGGCAAGAGTGAAATTCTTTCCGCGGTCATGCAGGCGATCGAAAATGACGAGCTGGTGCTCGAGTATCAGCCGAAATTTTGCGTTACAAGTCAGATGGTTACTGGCGTGGAAGCGCTGTTGCGTTGGAATCATCCAAAGCTTGGCCGGGTACCACCAAATCTGTTCCTACCGGCTGTTCAGCAGACAAATGTCATGGTGAAACTCGGTGAATGGGTGATTGAGCGCGCGACGCGCGACATCAGCGCCCTTGATGCATCCGGGCACACGCTCAATGTCGCCATCAACATTGGGGCGGAGCACTTCTCAGAAACCAACTTCGTGTCCGATCTGGTTGAGCGCTGTAAGAAAGCGGGCTTTGATTCAAATCGCTTGCAAATCGAAGTCACCGAAGACGTGATGGATACGTCCAAGGACCTGTTTGCACGGACCGTCAAAGAGATTCAGGAACACGGATTCTCGATTGCCATTGACGATTTTGGCAAGGGCTTCTCCAACCTGTCGCGTCTCGCGTCAGTGCCCGTGGACGTCATCAAGCTGGACCGTTCGCTGGTCAACGAGGCGGTCAGTGATGAACGGGTACACGTGATCACCGAAGCCGCGATCGACATGTCACATGCGCTCGGTTCGAAAGTGGTGGTCGAAGGGGTGGAAACCCTGGAAGAGGTCAATATGGCTGAGCAGGCCGGCGCCGATGCGCTGCAAGGGTTCTATTTCTCCAAGAGCCTGCCGCTTGATGAACTGACCGCGTGGTTGGACGAAAGACAGTCCAGCCCACAGCACGGTCAGGTTGTCCAACTAGAAAAAGCCTTGGCTTCGGCCTGATTGGAAAGATCTGTACGAATCTAAAGTCGGCGCAAGGCAACGCGATCAACGGAATGATTGGTGCCCTTGTGCAAAACCAGATCAGCGCGTTGTCTGGTCGGCAGGATATTCTCGTGCAGATTGACCAGATTGATCCGCGTCCAAAGATCCATTGCGATGGCAAGCGCCGCACTGTCTGATACCTGGCTGTAACGGTGGAAGAAGGATTCCGGCTTCTGGAATGCCGTGTCCCGCAGTCGCATGAAACGGGAGATATACCAGTCCTGGATCACGGCCTCTTCAGCATCGATATAGATGGAAAAGTCAAAATAGTCGGAGACGAATGGCACGGAATTGCCATCCTTTGGCAGGTCGCTGACCTGCAGAACGTTGATGCCCTCAAAGATCAGGATGTCCGGCTGGTCAACAGTGACATACTGATCTGGAATGACGTCGTAGACCAGATGCGAGTAAACCGGCGCCTGGACATGGCGCTCCCCTGCCTTGATCCGGGACAGGAAATCGAGAACGCGGCGTCGATCAAAACTCTCGGGAAAGCCTTTTCGGTCCATCAAGCCCTGTTTGCGCAATTCGGCGTTGGGCAGCAAAAACCCGTCCGTGGTGATCAGATCTACTTTTGGACTGGCTGGCCAGCGCGCCATCAGTTCTTTCAAAATGCGCGCTGTTGTCGACTTGCCCACTGCCACTGACCCGGCAATGCCGATGACAAACGGTGTTTTCTGGCCCCGCAGGTTGAGAAACTGACTGCGCAGTTTGAACAGACCAATGGTCGATTCCACATGGGAAGCAAGAAGCCTGGACAAAGATAGGTAGATCCGCCGTACCTCATCCAGCGCTACAGGATCGTTCAGTGCACGCAAACGCACCACTTCTTCTTCGGTCAAGGTCAGTGGTGTGTCTGCACGAAACTGCGCCCACTCATCAGCATCGAACTCCAAATAAGGAGACTGTTGTTCAGAAATCTCAGTCATTTTGGGCAGATCGCGCAGCTTTCTCTTCGAGACCGGACTGGCCAGTACGGCGGTCCAGTTCCGACATGACGTCATCGACGCTGACACCCTTCATCTTCAGCACCACCAACAGGTGGTAAAGCAGATCGGCGGCTTCATTGCGCAGCGCGTCCTTATCTTGGGCGACAGCTGCAATGACGCTTTCGATCGCCTCTTCGCCCAGTTTTTCAGCGGCCTTTTCAATCCCCTTGCCCATCAGTTTGACGGTCCAGGAAGAGGAATCCCCACTGTCTGCCCTTTGGGCGATGATCTTTTCGAGATCATGGAGAGAAAACTGCGTCATAAAAAACTGCAAGTCCGCTTGTCAGATCATCTGGCGCATGGGAATGCCATTTTGCGCCATGTGTTGTTTGGCTTCGGCCACCGTATAGGTGCCAAAGTGGAAGATAGAAGCTGCCAAAACAGCGCTGGCATGTCCAATTTCCACCGCCTCGACCAAATGATCGAGAGTTCCAGCACCCCCGGACGCAATAACCGGTACGGAGACCGCATCTGCAATAGCCCGGGTGAGTGGCAGATTATATCCATCTTTGGTCCCATCCCGGTCCATTGATGTGAGCAGAATCTCGCCGGCACCCTTGGCGACCATCAGTTGGGCAAATTCCACGGCATCAATGCCCGTAGCGTTGCGACCCCCATGGGTGAAGATTTCAAACCGATCCAACTCGCCGTTATGACTCACCTTTTTGGCGTCGATGGACGCAACGATGCATTGGTTGCCAAATTTGTCCGCAGCTCGCGCAATGACGTCGGGGTCGTTGACCGCCGCCGTATTGAAGGAGACCTTGTCAGCGCCTGCCAGCAACAGATTACGCACGTCTTCGACTTCCCGAACCCCACCGCCAACGGTGACCGGCATGAAACACTGTTCCGCCGTCTCGGCGACAACATCGAGGATGGTTTTACGGTTGTCGGAGGAAGCGGTGATATCAAGGAAACACAACTCGTCCGCCCCGGCAGCGTCATAGGCCTTGGCGGCCTCTACCGGATCACCAGCGTCGATCAGATCGACGAAATTAACACCTTTGACCACCCGTCCGTCTTTGACATCGAGACAGGGAATGATGCGGGTTTTGAGACTCATGCTGCACCTCTCAGCCGCTCCAGCGCTTCCGCCGGGTCGATACGTCCGTCATAGAGTGCCCGACCGGAGATAGCGCCTTCAAGTATGCCGGCGTCTTCTTGTGTGAGTCGCTCAATGTCGTCCATGGAAGCCAATCCGCCAGAAGCAATGACAGGAATCGATGTGCTGCGCGCCAGTTCCAGCGTGCTGTCCCAGTTGATGCCGGTGAGCACACCATCGCGGTCAATGTCTGTAAAAATAATCGCTGCCACGCCGGCATCTTCAAACCTTGCGGCCATATCAATGACGCTGAGTTCCGAAGTCTCGGCCCAGCCTTCTACCGCGACCTTGCCGCCTCGCGCATCAATACCCACGGCAATTTGGCCGGGAAACTGCTTGCAAGCAGCGCGGACGAGGTCCGGATCACGCACCGCGATGGTTCCGAGAATGACGCGGCTGATACCCTTGTCCAGCCAAAACTGGATGTGCTCGATCGTGCGAATTCCGCCTCCCAGCTGCACCGGGTTGTCGGTGGACGCGAGAATCGCTTCGACCGCCTGGCCATTGACGGCCTCTCCGGCAAATGCACCGTCCAGATCAACAACATGCAGCCATTGGAAGCCCTGATCCTGAAATGCCTTAGCCTGGGCTCCGGGATCGGTGTTGTAAACGGTGGCTTGATCCATATCGCCCAGCTTCAGCCGAACACATTCGCCGCCTTTCAGGTCGATTGCCGGAAACAGGATCATGGGTTCCACCTCAAGAAATTTGCGATCAGTGCCAAACCCAGCGTCTGACTTTTTTCAGGGTGGAATTGGGTACCCACCATATTTTCGCGTGCGACAATGGCCGTGACATCCATGCCGTAATCTGCCGTCGCGATCACTTCATCGGGCCGCGCGGCATTCAAATGGTAGGAATGCACGAAATAGGCGTGATATCCGTTGGGGCCGGTTGCGATGCCATCCAGCAGGGGATGATCGGTGTTGGCGCTCAGCGTGTTCCAGCCCATTTGCGGCACTTTCAGCATTGAATCCGCCGGTTTCATCTCGACGACATCACCAGCAATCCAGTCCAGGCCGGCTGTGGTTTTCTTCTCCAGGCCGCGCGTCGACATCAGTTGCATGCCAACACAAATGCCCAGAAACGGTACACCGCCATCGCGCACCCGTTCATGGAGAACATCTACCATGCCCTCCACCCGATCCAGGCCAGCACGGCAATCGGCATAGGCACCGACACCGGGCAGCACAATGCGGTCGGCGCGGCGCACTTGCTCGGCGTCATCAGTCAGAATGATCTCGGCGTTCAAACCTGCTTCTCGCACCGCGCGCTCGAAAGCCTTGGTGGCAGACTTCAGATTGCCCGAACCATAATCGATGATCGTGACTTCCATGGTCAGGACTCCTCGGTTGAAAACAGACCAAACATGCTGCCCGCTGTTGACTGTTCGGGTCGAGACAACGGGCGGCCTAAACCCGATTGCGCCGCCTGTGCCGTGGTGGCTTCCATTTGGACCGATGGAGAAATGTCCAACCGTTCCCGCATCATATGCCGCATGATGGCCTCTTCTTCATCGTCAGCGCTGACAATGCCAACCAGCTCAAGACCTTCATTCTGCAGCTTGCGGCGATAGAGCTCGCGACCCTCAAGCCACAAATAAACACCGGGTAACCAGGAAAGAGCCATGGAAACGGCAGCAAACGGGGTTGCTGACACCGCCGAGGTCAGCATTACGAACAGAAAATAGAAGGTCAGTGGCCACCAAAGGCGATGCACCATCAGCCAGATTGGGGGTGCCACCAGCGCCCATGGCGCCAAATTTTCCGGTACGGCCACCAGATCTTCAGAGCGCTGCCGTTCCGCATTGCCGTGAATTGTATAGATCATCTTCGAACCAAACCTATTTGTTCAAAGTACCCTTGGTCGATGGAATGGCATCGCCCATGCGAGGATCAGCTTCTGTCGCGTTGCGCAATGCGCGGGCGACGGCTTTGAAACATGTTTCGGCAATATGATGGGCGTTCACGCCATAATGGGTTTTCACGTGCAGCGTAATCCGCGCCGCTTGCGCCAGCGCATTGAAGAATTCCCGCACCAATTCGGTATCAAAGGTACCGATTTTTTCGCGCGGAAAGTCGACATCCCAGACCAAAAACGGCCGCCCGGACACATCGATCGCCGCGGTTGTCATCGCTTCATCCATCGGCAGATCGAAGGAGGCATAGCGGCGGATGCCACGGCGATCGCCCAGCGCTTCATTCAATGCCTGTCCCAGCGCCAAGCCGCAGTCTTCCACCGTGTGGTGATCATCGATATGCAAGTCGCCTTTGGCATGGACCTTCATGTCGATCAGCGAGTGTTTCGACAATTGTTCCAGCATGTGGTCGAAGAAACCAACGCCGGTTTTCATCTCGAACTGACCAGTGCCGTCAATGTCGACGGTGACCGAAATATCCGTTTCGTTGGTTTGGCGGGCTATGCTTGCTGTGCGGGCCATTGAGGTGGCTCCAATACTGTGATTTCAACAGATGAGCGATGTCTTACAGACCCTCCAGCACAGACGCAATTGCAATCGCAAATTCATTCCATACATAGTGAAGCAATGTTGGTGCGCCGAAAGGGCGCCGGCAGACCTTCACGTTTGGAGTACAAAGTGAGCAAAAATACTGAATCCTGGTTGCCGGATGTTCATGCAACCACAATCATCATGGTCCGCAAGGATGGCAAAGTGGTCATCGCTGGCGACGGCCAGGCCTCGATGGGCCAAACAATCATGAAATCCAATTCCCGCAAGGTGCGTCGTCTCGGCAAGGGTGACGTCATTTGCGGCTTTGCCGGCTCAACCGCCGATGCTTTCACCCTGCTTGAGCGGCTGGAAGCCAAGCTCGAACAATACCCGGATCAGTTGATGCGAGCCTGTGTCGAACTAGCCAAGGACTGGCGCACCGACCGCTATCTGCGCCGGCTGGAAGCCATGATGCTGGTGGCCGACAAGAATGTCAGCCTGTGCCTGACCGGTGTTGGAGATGTCTTTGAGCCGGAAGAAGGCGTCATGGCCATCGGATCGGGTGGCAATTACGCCCTGGCTGCTGCCCGGGCGCTCTATGACACCAAGGCAAAGCCTCAAGAGATTGCCGAAAAAGCAATGAAAATCGCCGCCGATATTTGTGTCTATACGAACCACAATCTGGTGGTCGAGACACTCGACGAAGCCGAATAAGGGCAACATCACATGAGCAGTACAAATTTTTCTCCGCGCGAGATCGTCAGCGAGCTCGACCGCTTCATTATTGGACAGAAAGACGCCAAACGCGCCGTCGCTGTTGCCATGCGCAATCGCTGGCGGCGTCAGCAGCTGGAGTCACCGATGAAAGAAGAGGTGATGCCCAAAAACATCCTGATGATTGGACCTACCGGTGTCGGTAAGACCGAGATTTCGCGCCGTTTGGCCAAATTGGCTGGTGCTCCTTTTATCAAGATCGAAGCCACCAAATTCACCGAGGTCGGTTATGTCGGCCGCGATGTCGAGCAGATCATTCGTGACCTGGTGGAAATCGGTATTGCACTGGTGCGTGAAAAGAAGCGCGAGCAGGTCAAAGCCAAGGCCCATCTCGCCGCCGAAGATCGGGTGCTGGATGCCTTGGTTGGCAGCACAGCCAGCCCGGCCACCCGTTCCAGTTTCATGAAGAAGCTGCGCGAAGGTGAGCTCGACGACAAGGAAATCGAAATTGAAGTCGATGATACGGGCTCACCGCTCGGTGGCCTCGACATTCCTGGCATGCCGCCAGGACAAATGGGCATGATCGATCTCGGCGACATCATGTCAAAGGCCATGGGCGGGCGCAAAAAGAAGCGCAAGACAACAGTCAAAGAGAGCTACGAAATCCTGATCGCCGAGGAAAGCGACAAGCTGCTCGATGACGAGCAGGTTGTTGCCGAAGCGGTCAGTGCAGTTGAAAACAACGGCATCGTCTTTTTGGACGAGATCGACAAGATCGCCGTCGCCAACGAGCGTGGCGGCACGGTGTCGCGCGAAGGTGTGCAGCGGGATCTGTTGCCTCTTGTCGAAGGCACAACCGTGGCGACCAAATATGGCGCGGTCAAAACCGACCATATTTTGTTTGTGGCTTCCGGCGCCTTCCACGTATCCAAACCATCCGACTTGCTGCCCGAATTGCAAGGCCGACTTCCCATCCGGGTTGAACTGCGCGCTTTGACCAAAGAGGACTTTGTACGGATCCTGACGGAAACCGAAGCCAGTCTGATCAAGCAATATGTTGCCTTGATGGGGACCGAGGATCTGAATTTGGACTTCACCGACGATGCCATCGACGCATTGGCCGACATTGCCGTGGAGCTGAATTCATCGGTGGAGAATATCGGTGCACGCCGCTTGCAAACCGTGATGGAAAAGGTGTTGGACGAGGTCTCGTTTGAGGCATCGGACCGGGCCGGAGAAACCATCAAGGTTGATGCTGAATTCGTTCGCAAAAATGTCGGCGATCTGGCCAAAAACACCGATCTTTCGCGCTATATTCTCTAAAATGAGCGTTGCAAAGTAGAAACAGGTCTCAACAAATTACCTTTCAATAATATAAGCACCTTGTCCGTCGCATCCTGCCGCCATATGGATAGGCATGATGAAAATGCATGCTGCACTATTATTGGTTGGTTGTTTACTGCTGCAGGCGTTTCACTACGCGGAAGCGAACGCTGCAACAATCGTTCCGCCTGGCAATCGCAATGCCAAACAGCCTGCGATTCCGGGCGGATCCATCAAGCGCACCCGCGGCACAACGTTTGAAAAGAAGTATCAAAAGATACGGAACTTGTTGGCCAGCGACCGCAAGCTGATGGGCAAGATCAAATCAGCGGCCAAAACCCACGGCATTGATCCCATCCATATTATCGGGGCCCTGGTCGGCGAACACACCTACAATGTGGATGCCAAGGACCGACTGCAAAGTTATTACGTGAAGGCGATGGCCTATTTGGGCCAGGATCTGACGTTCAAATACAAGCGCACCAAGCTGAAAGACCTAATTAAGCAGCCGGCCTTCGCCAAATGCGATTCGATCTCCAAAGCCTACGATCTGTGGACCTGCCGCGAAGCCGTTTGGAATCAATCCTATCGCGGCAAGAACTTTGCCGGACAGAGATGGCCGAACAATCGATTCGGTGCCGTATTCTTCCAGCCTCTCTATGCTGGCCAGACTTTCGGTTTGGGTCAACTCAACCCGCTGACTGCGCTGAAGGTCAACGACATGGTGCGGGCCAAAACCCGCCGGGAACCCAAATTGTCGATCAAAAATGCCCCCTTGATCTACAACACCATCATGGAGCCCGATTCGACGCTGCTTTATATGGCTGCCGTGCTGCGCCATGCCATTGACGCCTATGCCCGTATTGCCGATTTCGACATCTCAAAGAATCCCGGTGTGACGGCGACGCTGTACAATCTCGGCAATGTTACCGTGCGGGCCTCTAATCTCAGCAAGAAGAATGCCCGTCGCAAGGCGGCTGGCCAGAGTCGGATCCTGCCCGCCGAGAACTATTACGGCTGGTTGATCAATAACAAATTGGACGATCTGAGGTCGCTGCTCTAAGCGCCATCGTCTTTCGGCTGCAGCTGGCGCAGCAAAGCGTCAATCTGATTTTCATCAAGTTCGCCGATCCGGTTGGCCAGCAAGTTCGCCAATTGGGTGGCCTGCGCTGACAGATCGCTGGTATCAATTGTGACCTTTGGATCGGAAATGGATGCAAGATGCTGAAGCTGTTCGGCATCGTCCCAGATGATGTTGAAATACCCGACAATCCTCTGAAGCAGCGCCCAGCTGGGCTGGCCGCGTTGCCCATGTTCCAGAGCCGACAGATAGGCCGGCGAAACGCCAATGGCCGCGGCCATCTCTTTTTGGGTCAAATTCCGCTGTGCCCGTAATTGTCGAAGCCGCAGTCCAAATGGTGTCATTCTGCTTTGCTCCTCACGACGGACCCCGCGGTTGTCTCCGTCGGATGCGCACATAAAGAGCCCCCTCGCCACCATGCGACGTTTCGGATTCCCGGTAGCCATTGACCAACGGGGCAAAAGCAGGGAGCGACAGCCAGCGAGGCACATTGGCCCGCAAAATACCTTGGCCCTGATTGCCTTTTCCGGTGATCACCAGGACCATGCGGTGGTCGGACATCTGAGCCATCTGCAAAAAATCCAAAAGCGCAAAGCGGGCCCTGTCCTGGGTCATGCCATGCAGGTCGATGCGGGCATCGATGGCGTGCCGGCCCTTGCTGAGATTCTTGACGATCCGGTCTTCGATTGGATGGGAGACGATCGATAGTTTTTTGACTTGGCTCGGCGGGTCGACCTTGTAATCGAGCGGCTTTGCCGGTGCCTTCTTTTTTGGATTTGTCGGTGGTGACGGGACGGCCGCCGCATCCATCAACCGGCTCATCTCATCCTTCAGAAACTGACCTTTTTCTTCTGACAGCGGTTTCACCGTCGCTGCCACCTGACGCCACAAACGGCGGTCTTCATTGGTCAGGGACCGGGCGCCTTTCGGCCGGTGTGCGCCGCCCGTTTTCTTGGTTGGTGGCTTGGTCATGGCTTCGGCACCAATATCACCATGCGGGCAGGGCTCTGAATCCGACCGGCAATCAATCCCGCCCTTTCGCCTGACCCCACATATATGTCGCCGCGCTGCGGCCCCTTGATCGCGGATCCGGTATCATGGGCGACCATCAAACGGCCTGTCGAAGCCTCTCTGTCACCTACTGGATCTGGGGTGTTCAGCCAGATGGGAACCCCATAGACGTGTTGGGTCTGATCGATGGCCAAACTGCGACCCGGCAACAGAGGAATATCGGCTGCGCCAATCGGGCCATCCCGATCATTGCCAGCGTCCAGTTCCTTGAAGAAGATGAAAGAGCGGTTTTGAGCCGTA
>JABSRX010000070.1 GCA_013214695.1 Rhizobiaceae bacterium
TGCTGAATCAGGCTGCCACCCGGTTGGAGAACGATGACACCCTGCGCGGGCTGGCCACCAACTGGCTGGTCGGCCCGGTCGGCAAGGCGCTGGACGGCCCGGAATTCACCCAGACCACCTACACGCCCGGCTACCGTCTGCTGCAGCCCTATGCCCCGGTGCATTTGCGGGTCGCGCGGCAGAACAGCGGCGAAGATCCCCTGGCGATTTCCTGGATCCGCCGCGACCGCATCAACGCGGACGACTGGGCGGCGGTCGACGTGCCGATGAGCGAAGCCAGCGAGGCCTATCAGGTGACGATCACCTCAAATCTGCCCGGCCAATTGATCGCCCAAGTGGCGCAACCTCACCACAGCGTCAGCGATGCCGCACTGATCGCCGAATTCGGCGCCCTGCCGGACGCACTCACCATCGCCGTGGCGCAGATCAGCGCAACCATCGGCCCCGGACCGGCAACCGAGACAACAATTTCCCTATAACCTCAAAAGGAGACTGAAATGAACGACTTCAAACCATGGTACGCCTCAAGAACCATCTGGGGCTCGATCATTGCGCTGTTGGCGGCGGTGGCGTCCGCCTTCGGGGTTGAGATCGACCAGCAGATGCAGACCACTTTCATCGAATCGGTCCTGCAACTGGTGGCCATTGGCGGGTCGATTCTGGCCGTCTTCGGCCGCATGACCGCCACCACGCAGATTGACTAGATGGCCGGTTTCTGGGCGGTCCTCCATGTTGTGCGACTGGTTCTCGACCTGGCCCGGCGTGCCGCCGACTGGGCCAGGCAGCACAAAGCGCGCCGCCGCACCCTCCAGCAGCTGCGCAACCGCGCCAAAGCCCTGTTGCACAAGGCAAAGGCGGCGCGTGATCTGCACCGCTCTGGCGGTGCTTCTGGCGGCGATCAGCCTGAGCAGCTGCGCGACAATGATGGATTCCGTCGTGACTGAGCTGCCTTGCGGGGCCTTTGAGCCGATAAAATGGTCGCAACGGGACACTGATGCGACCATTTTGGCCATCAAACAGCACAATGCGGCCTGGCTTGCAGTTTGTTTGAAATGAGTTGAAACTGTTCATGTCGCGTTCAGAACAACTCTGTTATGACGGTCACATGAAAAAAGCTATGTCATCTATTTTTGCTAAGTTGATCCTGGTCGTAGGACTGTTGGGCGGGTCTTTTGTGGTCAATGACCACGCCTATGCCGCCTCCTGCAGCGCCCGCGCGGCCAGCGTTGCGTCGCAGATGGGCGGCAGTGTGCTGAGCGTGTCGGCGCGCGGCAACAAGTGCGTCATCGTGCTNTTGGTGCGCTCGTCCAACGGACCACCGAAGCGCAAACGCGTTGTGGTTTCAAAATAGTCCACACCGCAGCCGTGGTCTCGCCACAACATGGCGAATCCGCTAATTTGAAAGTGCCGTACCAGCCCAGGATCAGATGAAATGCGCATTCTTGTCGTTGAAGATGATGAAAACCTCAACCGACAGCTGGTCGAAATGCTGGTCGAAGCCGGATACGTGGTCGACAAGGCCTTTGACGGCGAAGAGGGCCATTTTCTCGGCGATACCGAACCGTATGACGCNGTGATCCTCGATATCGGCCTGCCGGAAATGGACGGCATCACCGTGCTGGAAAACTGGCGCCGTGACGGCCGCAACATGCCGGTGCTGATGCTGACAGCGCGTGACCGCTGGAGCGACAAGGTGGCAGGCATTGATGCCGGGGCCGACGATTATGTCGCCAAGCCGTTCCACACCGAAGAGGTTCTGGCCCGTCTGCGCGCCCTGATCCGCCGCGCCGCCGGCCATGCCAGCTCGGAAATCGTCGTCGGCGATGTCTGCCTCGACACCAAGCAATCCCGGGTCACCTACAAGGACCAACCGGTCAAACTGACCTCGCACGAATTCCGCCTGCTGTCCTACCTGATCCACCACAAGGGCGAAGTGGTCTCACGCACCGAGTTGGTCGAACATCTCTACGATCAGGACTTCGACAAGGATTCCAATACGATCGAGGTTTTCGTTGGGCGGCTGCGCAAAAAACTGTTTCCTGAGATCATCGAAACCGTGCGCGGGCTCGGCTACCGGGCATAGATGCGGACAAGACCGGCTCAAAACGTGCTCTCCCGCTTCCTCCCCAATTCTCTTGCCTATCGCCTGTTGGTGATGACGGCCACCTGGACCGCCATCGCCCTGCTGATCACCGGTCTGATCCTATCGACGATCTTCCGCAACAACACGCAGCGCGATTTTGAGCGTCTGCTGACCGCCCATGCCTTCAACCTGATGGGCTCGTTTGATGTCGATGAAGCCGGTCAGGTCTCCGGTGCCCCGAATATGGGCGATCCGCGTTTTGAGACGCCGTTGAGCGGCTGGTACTGGAGCGTTGTCGTCGCCGACGCGCCCGAGACCCTGCTGATGTATTCCGGCTCGATCTCCGGCGACATGGCCGACCTGCCGCCCCCCGTAAACAAGCCGTTTGATGATCGCTTTCAACGGGTCTCGGAAGTGGTCGATGCCAATGGCAACCGGATCCGCCAGCTTGAGGCGCAATTGCTGCTCGGTGAAGGCGACACCCTGTATCAGGTGCTGGTGGCCGGCAACACGCTCGACATCGAAGAGGCGGTCAGCCGGTTCAACCGCACACTGCTGCTGTTCTTTGTCCTGTTCGGTGCCGGCACGGTGTTGGCGACCCACTTTGTCATTCGCCTCGGCCTGCGGCCCCTGTCGGCGGCCACCGATGCGCTGCATGACGTGCGCGAAGGCCATCGCGACAAGCTCGACGGCGTCTATCCGATTGAAATTC
>JABSRX010000071.1 GCA_013214695.1 Rhizobiaceae bacterium
CATCTGGTGAACCCCCCACCCCGACTGTGTGGCCTTAGCACTTCGCTTATGCAATGGGGGGAGGGTCCGGTGGTATGTCTGGCTCCGCCAGACCACTACAGTGTGCCGCAGGCCGCTGGTCTGGATCAAAAGGGTTGCGACTTCCCCGCGCGCTCCGTGCGCGGGAGAGTGTGCCACAGGCCATGGGCTGGATCAAAAGGGAACCTAATCCATGGACGAGTTTCCTCTTCTGTGGACCAAGTTGATTTTTCTGCACGCTGCGCGCGCAGGTTGACAGGTGATATGGATCCTTTTCGGTGGAGGGTAAGTAGTAGTTGAGTTCGTGAGGGTGCGGCCCGCCCCGGGCAATTTGCTTAAGCGAAGTGGTACCCCCCCCCCTTCTTATTTGCATTACAAGTCGCTGCGTGCCCTGGCAGGAAGCGTATTGCATATACGCTAAGTTGGGAATCAGAAGGGTTCGAGGAAATTCCTAGGGCTGCAAAAATCAAATATGACATTTCAATCAATGGGAATCATGAAAAAGGTTTATGATGATTTGGGAATCAGAGCCCTGGTTGTGCTGCCGGGTGCGGCCGCAGCCTCCGCGGGGGGCTCCGTCCCCTGGCAGGGTGGTATGGATGCCTCCGCATGGGAACGGCCTTGAACACTTAGGAATCCCGATTCCGGTGCGCTTCGCGCGCCGGACTGTATTGGAATAGATGGTTTTGTAGGCTTTTTGCACAAAAACTGTGGAAAAATCCCCTGGCGCGCTTCGCGCGCCGGAATTGGAAACATTTGAGGAATCCTATGGACGGGGGGCGCTGTCCAGGCTGTGGACCTTGCCCCAGTGGCGGGTATAACTCAGTCTGGGGGCGTCGCCACTCGGGAACCTGGGAAGGTCTTAAAAGTGCAAGATCCTGGAAATCTGGCACTGTTTTCAGAATATGCAGTTTCCCCAGCCATTCGGCACCGCTGGTGCTTGTCTACACAAAGTGTGTCCGCCATGGGGCAACGGATCCCCGCCGCTGGGAATCCGTAGTGTTCAAGGCAATTCCCAGGGATTAGGGCTGAGGAAATTCAAACCTTTGATGAGTCCCGCAGACGGACCGCCCCCTCCCCCCAACGGGATGGGTGGACGCGGCGGCCGAAGGCTTGCGCAGTAGTCTGAGAGGAGAGGGGCACACGGCCCACCCCTAGCACTGCGCTTAAGCAATGGGGGGAGGGTCCGGTGGTAAGTCTGGCTCCGCCAGACCACTACAGTGTGCCACAGGCCGCTGGCCTGGATCGAAAGGGTTGCGATTTCCCCGCGCGCTGCGTGCGCGGGAGAGTGTGCCACAGGCCACGGACTTGGATCCAAAGGGAACCTATTCTCTGGACCTGGTTCCTATTCCGTGGACGGGGTCCCTCAGCTCTGGACCAAGGTGATTTTTCCTGCGTGCTGCGCGCGCGGATAGTCATATGTTAAGGATATGTTGAGTGGCAGGTAAGCAGTAGTCGAGTTCGTGAAGGTGCGGCCCACCCCCCCGCCGTTGCGGGGCCGAAGGCTTGTGCAACGCCTTTGCACTTAGCTATAATACAAATTGCTCCGCCCTGGCAGTGTGGTATGGACGCCTCCGCATGGGAACGGCCTTGAACACTTAGGAATCCCGATTCCGGTGCGCTTCGCGCGCCGGAC
>JABSRX010000072.1 GCA_013214695.1 Rhizobiaceae bacterium
TCCAACACACGCTCCATGCCGGCGCGGATGTAGAAAAAGGCTGACAGCCAACCGGCACTGCCTATCAAGCCAGACCAGAACACCAGGCCCGGCGAAAAGCTGAATGCGGCAATCGCCAAAACCAGAAAGTAAAACGGTAAAACCTGGAACCTGAAAATCATGATCTGCGGCACCTGCGATTGCGGTTCCGCCGGCATAAAGGCAACCGCAGCACTGAGCAGAACCATATCAATGGTGATGAATACATACTTCACCCACGGCCGGTCGTGGCGCGACCCAATGATCCAGAAGTGGAGAAGGCCAAGTGCCGTAAACAGGGCGCCGGCAAGAAGGAAGTCGGGCGCCCGTTCTGCATCACGGCTCAAGACCATCAGCAAGGTCACCAGGACAACTGTGACAATGCGGCCTTTGATTGCCAGCTTCAATCCCGCCTTCTCGGCGGCATAAAACATATCGTCAGATTGTTGCATCGATTGGCTAGCAGACATGCCGGGAGTGTGGCCGATTATCGATCAGAATTGAACCTCAATCTAAGTCTGATGTCGCAGTTTATCAGCAGCAGGGATCGGTTCGCTTGCGGGCGCTTGCTGCGATTGAATCAAATCGCGAATCCAATGGTTCCTGCCCGAATGCTCATTGCGGCGGTGCCAGACCAAGTCATACACGACCTCTGGAAGATCGATCGGCGCAGGACAATGGCGGAGCCCCTTGAAAATGGAATCGGCCAGTTTCAATTGCATTGTGGCAATGATGTCGGTGCCCAAAATGAGGTCACCGAGCATAGAGGTTGTCGGCGCCACCAGCGATACGGTGCGGGAAAGCCCCCTTTCGCCCAGCGCCGTTTCAACCACGCTCTTGGTGGTTCCACCGAAGTCGACAACCGCGTGTTTTGCATTGGTATAGTCTTCTATCGACGCCAGTTTGTCTCGGTGCTGCGGGTCATAAAACACCACCAACTTGTCGGTACTATAGGTCTGATGGTTGAGCGTGGTTGGATACTGGAAGCCCGCAACTGATATGGCAACATCGGCTTCCCCATGCTCCAGAATTTCAACAATCCGATCGCGCGGCGCCAGCCTGATGAGTTCCAACCTCTTTCTCGGCGAAGACGCCAAAATCCCTGCGTGAATGCGTTTGACATCCTGCAGCAATGCCGGTGTGGATATGGCAATTTTGACAGCGGTTGGGTCCGCCGACGGGTCATATTTTTCCTTGTGCGCAAGACCTTCGATCTCGGACAGGATCTGCTGAACCTGGGGGACCAAGGACAGGGCGCGTTCTGACGGGATGACGCCTCGACCGGATTTCACGAACAAATCATCGCCGATCGCCGCGCGCATCTTGTCCAGCGTGTAGCTAATCGTCGATTGATTGAGATCCAACAGCGCAGCGGTACGACTCAGCGATCCAGTCTGACAAACCGAAAGGAAAATGCGCAATGTGTAACCGTCGACACGGTAGATGTCGTAGTTTTCCATATCTTTTCAAACCATCAAAATGATGGAGCACACTTTTTAACTTTCGCGGCCTCAGGCTCCAAAGATTTTGTTCGCACCTTCAGTTTCGCAATACACTAATATTTGTTGATACTGATACGTTTACGATTTGTTGTCACCATCATTATCGCCCAGTGGGTCAAATACCCTGAGCCAGATCAAGTTGGTACGATCCGATGCCAACCACGGCTTAGGCGTCTGGTTCAAATTTCCCGCTGGTTTTCCCCATCTGCCATCGATTTCCACGACATAAGCGTCGCTCAAGGAAGACAAATTAGGGGTAATTGCGATAATTTCACGTCAAATCACCCGACAGGGGCATCACGGGTATATGAACATTAGAGCCGCAAATACCGTCCCCACACAGGTGCTGGAACAAGTCCCAATGAGATCCAGCGAAGGCCTGGCGCTGGCCCTGGCGGACGAAGATGACGGCGCCATTATGATTTTCCAGTGGTGCAACAAGCGGTTTGGCGAAATTATCGGGCATGAACCCGCCGACGTAATCGGTCAACGCGGTACAATCCTCATTGGGCCTGACATGGAGCAAGGCACCCACCTGCTGGTCATCGACAAACTGATGAATTGGGAACGGTTCAGTGTCAAAACGGTGAACAATCGCAAAAACGGGGAACAGTATTGGGTCGAAATGAACTGGACACCCTTGTCGGATCCAAACACTGGCAGCCGCTGGTGGCTGTGTTCGCTGATGGAGTTCGAGCCGCAATCGCTGCCCACAGTGTCCTACGATGGCCGCAAAGCGAACAAGCCGGATCAGGCTCTACTGGCGAAATACTCAAACGAGATTGTCCGCCTTGAAAAGGAAAATCGCCGACTTCACAGCCTGGCCAAGGTGGTTGCGAAGGAGTCGAACGAGGACCCATTGACCGGACTGGCCAACCGGCGCAATTTCGAAGTCAGCCTCAAGGGGTGGGTATCGGGGCTGCGCAAAGGTGGTTCCAGCTTCGCCGTCATCTATGTCGATCTTGATCGATTTAAGGCCGTCAACGACACGTTGGGCCACGACGCGGGCGACAAATTGTTGATCTCGGTTGCCGACATTTTGCGGCGTATCAGCGGCAAAGGCGACCTCATCGCCCGCCTTGGTGGCGACGAGTTTGTGCTCCTGAAACCGTTGGATCATAGCGCATTAAGCATCAGCAGTCTGGCCGATGACATCATTCGGGAAACTCGAAAGCCGTTCACCTACGAAGGCAAGTCGATATCCTGCACGGCAAGTGTCGGTGTTGCGATTGCCGATGCCAAGATGGTCAATCCGGAACAGGTCGTGGCAGATGCCGATTCTGCACTCTACCACGCCAAGACCCACGGGCGCGCCCGCTGGTCGTTCTTCACCTCTGAAATGCATGCTGAGTCGATAGCTACAAAACAACTGGCAACCGAGCTGCTTCTTGCCTGCGATCGCAAAGAGTTCATTCCCTATTTCCAACCCATAATCGATGCAAATACGGGCGAAATCTCCAGCGCCGAGGTGCTCGTTCGCTGGGTGCACCCCGAACGCGGGTTGATCCCGCCGGCCGAGTTTCTGAATGTGGCTGCTAAAATGGGCATTCTGCACCGTATTGATGAAATCGTCTTCAGCACTTTGCCTATCGCGTTGATGCGGCTGGACAATACTGGCATCAAACTTCCCAAGATCGCCATCAACGTCTCAGCAGGCAGGTTGGAGGATCCCTCGTTTCTACACGACATCAGAAGCTCGGGCATTGATCCCAGCCGTATTGTCTTGGAAATCTTAGAATCGGTTTACCTGGAGCGCATGAGCAACACAGTTCATTGGGCGCTCAGCGAATTCCGTGATCTTGGCATGACTATCGCTGTTGATGACTTTGGTACCGGGCATGCCTCCGTGCAGGGTCTTTTGAAGATCAGACCCTCAATCTTAAAGATCGATCGTCAGTTCCTGTTCCCGATTGTCGACGATGAAGATGCCCGGGCGCTGCTTACCTCGCTCATCGGAATCGGACAGAGTCTGGGCATGACAATTGTCGGTGAGGGCATCGAAACAGAAGAACACGCCCATTTGGCCATGGAGCTTGGATGCGACCGCCTGCAAGGTTTTTATTTTGGCCGCCCAATGAGCGTCGAAAGCCTGCAGCGGCAATTGTTGGCCACCAAAGCCAAGTTTTGGCAGCCGCCGCACGAATTGACGATGTCAAAGCTGGCGATTGGAAGTTGAGGCGCATTCAGCAGCGAAATCAATTTCGCTGCTGAATGTTTTGATTGTTGCTACAACGCCTTCGATCCGAACTAGCGCACGATGACCTTGGTGCCATGCGTTACTTGCGAATAGAGTTCCTGAATATCCTCGTTGAACATGCGGATGCAGCCCGACGAAGCGGCGTGGCCGATGCTCGACGGAGCGTTGGTTCCATGAATTCTATACAGCGTGTCCTTTTCACCCTGGAACAGGTAGAGCGCTGCAGCACCAAGCGGATTGGTCGGACCACCCGGCTGACCCTTGGCCCACTTTTTGAGCTTTGGTGAACGAGCAATCATCTCCTTGGGCGGTGTCCAGGTTGGCCATTCTACTTTTCGCTCGACGGTTGCTTCGCCACTCCAGGCAAACCCTTCGCGGCCGACAGCAACGCCATAGCGAATGGCCGTATTCTCATCGACAACTCGATACAGATGACGGGTGCTCGTCTCGACGATGATCGTGCCTGGCGCCTCGGCGGAGACGTATTCGACCTCAGTACGCTTGTAGATCTCCGGCGTCTGGATAACCTTTTTCTTGGCAACCCTTTTCGCCTTCTTGCGCACCCGTTTCTTTGTCACAACCCGCTTCTTCGTGACGACCCGCTTTTTGACAGCGGCTTTCTGAGTCTTACGCGTTTCGACCACGGCCACTCTTGTTGTCTTATTGCGTCGCTTCTGGCGCGCCGCTTCGCGTGCTGCGCGTCTCTCAGCTCGCTTGGCCCGGCGCTTGGCGCGGCGTTCATGACGATTGGCATGGTGCCTTTCCAAAGCCCGGCGACGATCGGTGGTCATGATCTCGGCCAGACGGAACAGATCTGAAGAAAGCGACTTCGTTTTGGAAGTGCCGAAGGCCTGTACTAACCCGGCATCGAACGGCACAGTCATAGCAGTATCGGCATCTTCGGATTCAAGCGGATTGACGAATGGCGAATTCAAGTTGCCCGCAGTGGCCTTGGCCAAGGTCGGACTGGAGACAAAGAGCATGGCCATCAGGCCGACGATGACTCCCCAGACGTGAACTTTCATAACAGTTACCCCAAGTACGCATTACCCAAGGTCATGTTTCAGGATTTTTTATAAAAAATCAAATCAATTGAAGGACAGCATCGTTTGCAAACTGCTTGGCCAGTAAAACGCAAGAATCTCGTCCGACGTTTACTACGTTAATGTTTGGAGCAAAATTTCTNTCATTCCGACCATTTGAGATAGAAATCTTGGTTTCTCTCGTCAAAATCGATCCAATTTTCAACTATTCTTGAGCAAATTTGCTCAATTCGGATTCATTTCACGACAGTTCGGCAACAACCAACTCCGGGCGCCTCTCAAGCAGATTAACGCTGCGTTAACCATAAATGTGGCTACTGGTCATGGCTGGGACATTTGGGATGGCGCATCGGAAGTGGTTGGGATTAGCGATAACAACCAAAGTGCACTCTTTGCAGTTTTATGTTTGCTGACGACTCTGCTGCTATCGGCCTGCGCAACACCGCACAAAGTCGGTTCCCAGGATGATGGACATCGGGTTGGCTTCACCGGCAAGGCGCATCATATTGGCGATCGCTTTCGCAATGCGGGAGATTACACGCCCAGCCCGGGCGGCAGCTGGCTGAAGCTAGCTTTCGATCCGTATCGGAAACATGTCACAGTGCCGAAAGGCCATGTTCTCAGTCACGAAGCCGCGGTGACTGGTCTTCGCAAAAGCGCCACCAAGTCTGCCAGCATTACGTGGATTGGTCATTCCACCTATCTGATGCGCATCGGCAAGCGTTGGCTGCTGACGGATCCGGTATTCTCCAGTCGTGTGTCACCAGTGCCCCCCTTTGGCCCCAAACGACTGGTCAGGCCGGGCTTGAAATTGCAGGACCTGCCTAAGATCGACGTGATCATTCTTTCCCACAACCATTTTGACCACACCGATTTCCCTAGCCTCATTCAATTGGCAAAGCTCAACCCCAACGCTCAAGTATTCGTTCCGCTAAAAAACGCCGGCGTGGTGAAGCGAGCCGGATTCCGGAACGTCACAGAAGCTGATTGGTTTGAAACCCACCGTTTTGCGGGCATGCGATTCACTGCGGTTCCTGCGGTTCACTCATCAAGACGTGGCATTGCCGACTTGAACAAATCGCTTTGGAGCGGTTGGTCAATCCTTGCCGCTAGTCGGAAGATCTACTTCGCTGGCGACACCGCAAAAGGCTCCTTCATTCACGAGATCAGACGACGCTTGGGTGCGCACGAACTCGCGCTCATGCCGATCGGGGCCTATTCGCCTCCGGAGTTGGAGAAAGGACATCACGCAACCCCTGAAGAGTCAGTTGAGATGGCGCGTCAGTTGGGTGCTCGACACATCATTCCAACCCATTGGGGAACATTCGCTCTATCCAAAGAGCCGATATCGGAACAGCGAAATCGGTTCATCCATGCCTCAAAACACCATCCCAAACCCCATGTGCTGCGCATAGGACAGACGATCGCCATGCCACATTGAGCGGCATGGCAATTTTGGGGTCAACATCCCGTTGCTTTGGTTGACAAGACTATTTGGCTTTCTCAGGCGGCTTCAAGCTGCTCGGAGATCTGACCTCGGGCACGCGCCAATGAGGCGTTCTCGTCTTTCATTAGACCACTCGCGTCAACCACAGTCACATCGTGGATGCCGATGAAACCAAGGACGTGGCGCAGGTAGCCGGTGGCAAAGTCAATTTCGCTGCCGCTGTCTGTTCCACCGGACGCGATGACCAGATAGGCCTTCTTATCTTTCAACAGACCCACGGGGCCATTTTCGGTATAGGCGAACGTGCGCCGCGCCCGACACACCATGTCCACCCAGGCCTTAAGCGCGGCAGGAACACCAAAATTGTAGATGGGGACACCGATCACAATCGTGTCGGCCGCTTCCAGTTCAGCAACCATTTCATCCGACATGGCAAGCTTCGCCTTTTGTGCTTCAGAGCGTTCGGATTCGTCGGTAAAGTTTGCGCCAATCCAGTCTTCGTCGACAAACGGAACACCGCCCGCGAGTTCACGGGTGACAATCTGTTTATTTGGCTGGCTGGCAACAAGTGAATCGATCAGTTCATCGGTCAGCTGACGGCTGGTCGAGCCATGTTTTCTCATGCTTGCATTAATCCGCAACAGGGTCGTGGCTTGCTTGGTCATTTGTTTTCCCATCTTTGCTGGGTCACGGGTTTTCGGCGTGCCCTTCGATAAAGGATACCTAGGCATTGTCGTTGAGTACAAAAAGCGCAATATTCGCATTAAATAATTGCGTATTTGGCAACAATAGATGAGTGAATTCGAGCAGATCCGGGCTTTCGTTGAAATCATCAATGCGGGCTCAACCAAGCAAGCCGCTGCCCAAATGGGACTTGCACCGTCGGCAGTCAGTCGTCGGCTGAAAGAACTGGAATTGCGACTGGGCACGTCGCTCATTCAGCGCACCACGCGCAAGATGCAGATGACCGAGATTGGTCGGACCTATTATTTGCGTTGCCTGGACATCTTGGAAGCATTGGAATGTGCCAACGAAGAAGTGCGGGACACAGAAACGACGATCCGCGGGCGCATGAAGATCGCCGTCCCAATCTCCTACGGAGTCTCGGAACTGGCACCGGCAATCTACGACTTCATGCACCTGCATCCCAACCTTGAGATCAGCCTGAATGTAGATGACAGCCGCATCGACCTGGTCCAGGGCGGCTACGATGTCGGCATTCGCATCGGCGAGCTTGAGGACTCCAGCCTGATCGCCCGACGCATCAAGAGGGTGAACAGCCTGGTATGTGCGTCACCGGCTTTCCTGCGCGAGTTCGGCCCCATTGAAACACTGGAACAACTCAAGGAGGCGCCCGCGCTTTGCTACAGCAATCTGGAAAGACCAGAGGAATGGCTGTTCCACGATCAACAGAATCTGCGCTCGAAAGTGACGGTAAAGCCGCGGCTCACCGCAACGAATGGCGATGTTCTGCGCGAAGCCGCCCTGGCTGGTCTCGGTGTTGTATGTGAGCCGGAGTTCATTCTCTGGCAGTCTGTCGAGGCGGGTGACTTGGTGCCTCTTTTGACCCAATTGAAATGGCAAGGCATGGGCATCTACGTCGTCTATCCCAAGACCACGCAGGTGCCGCGCAGAACAAGACTGTTCATCGATTTTTTGACAGCCCGACTGACCTCTTAGAGCGATGTTGCCCGGATATGATCATTCAATTAGCTGCTCACGGTCGGGCACAATTTTGATGACGTTCGCGTAGACGCGGTCAACCAGCCGCGCCAAAACAGCGTCGTCGGGATGCATCATTTTGATAATCGAGAGCAAATACTCAATATGCGCGACGGCACTTTTCGGATCGTTGAACTGGGCCTCCAGCAAAGCCTCAAAACTGTGGTCCAACTCTTTGTTTGCCACACGCAGTCCTGCACTTTGCAAGTCCACATCAGCCACAATCTGGGTCAAACGAGCCGAGGCCAGCTCATAATCCTCGATCAGTTGGTCAATGTCTTCCATGCCGGTCCATCCACAGTTTGGTTCGCCTGACAGCGGAACGGATCTTGTCATCGGCGCGGAATGTTAAACGTACAGAGTCGCACAGTCCGCGACAAAGCACCTTCCATCAGACAGAACGTTTGAAGACCGGAATTATTCGGTAAATGGGCAGCATTTCTGATGCCGGTGGGTAGAAAACAGATCTAAGCCGATCTAGCAGTCTGCGTGTTTCGCAGCGAAATCGTCACCAGGCCCGGTTTTGCGCCGGCTGGGGCCGCGCTGATATCAATGCGTTCGCCCGTTATTTGCAGGGTCATCAAGCCACCCTCGTGGGAGGGCACAAATCCCTTGGCCCGAACCAGATTTGGATCTCCATTGAGCAGCGCTTCGGCAAATTCTTGCACCTCAACTGGCTCCGACACTTCTAAAAATTTTGTCGCGTGCTGGCTCGCATGGGCAGGCTGGGCATCGCTGTAGTTTGCGCCCGTTCCGTCTCCAATCGCCAGCAACAGTATTTGCGGATCAACCTGGGCATGTTGTGTTTCGATGACTCGACAACCATCGCTGACTTCTCTCAGCCATTTAAGGGTGGAAGCCCTGGCATCCTGATCAACAAGGTCAGCCTTGTTCATCACGAGAATGTCCGCATCGGACAGCTGCCGAAGAATCGTATCACCGATATATTTGTCACTGGCCCGGGTCCGCACCGTTTCTGAATCGGCCAGAACGACAATGCCTTCAACACAATAGTCCGGTAGCAATGATACGGAACTGGCAATCGCACCTGGCAGCGCCACACCGCTGGCCTCCAAAACCACAAGATCCGGGGCCGGCTCCATCTTGGCCAGGTCACTCATCGCCATGAACAAGTCATTGCCATAGCTGCAGCACACACATCCGCCTGACAGGCTGATGATATCGTCTGACTGCGCCTCAATCAGATCTGCATCAATGGCGATGTCGCCAAAATCATTGACCAGAATTGCCAAGCGCTTGCCATCTGCATTGCGCAACAGATGGTTGACCAGCGTGGTTTTACCGGCGCCCAGATAACCGCCGAGTATCGTCACCGGCGTTTGGATCAACCCGTCAGTCACAGCGCCGATGCCTGAAAGATACGTCCGCCCTGAACAGTTCCCCAAACGCCAACGTCTTTCAGGTCACCGGGATCGACGCTTTCGGGGTCATCTTCCAGAATGGCAAAGTCGGCGCATTTGCCGGTTTCGATAGAACCGACCTCGCCGTCCAGTTTCAACGTATAGGCAGCGCCAAGAGTGATGGCATACAGCGCATCGGCCACCGAGATCTTCTCAGCCTCGCCCTGGGTGCGCCCAGATACAGTCAACCGGTTTACCGCCGCCCAAGCCGTGAACAACGGACCAAGCGGGGTGATCGGGGCGTCCGAATGAATGGCCATTGGCACACCATGCTCCAGCGCTGACGCACAGGCGTTCATCCGTGTAGCCCGTTCAGGACCTACAGTGAGATTGTAATGTTCATCGCCCCAATAGAAGTGGTGATTGGCAAACAGATTGACGCACATGCCAAGCTTCGCCATACGCCGAAACTGGGCCCGGTCAGCCAATTGACAATGTTGAAGCGTAAAGCGGTGGTCCGGAGACGGATGGGCCAACAGCCCCTCCTCCATACAATCCAGAACCAGTTCAGTGGCCTCATCTCCATTGGTATGAGTGTGCACATGCAGGCCATCCCGCAGCGCCGCATTGAGAATGAACCGTAAATGCTCGGGCGCAATGTACCAAAGTCCGTTGGTAGCCCCGTTGTAGTACCCCGGCCAGCGCAGGCGTGCGGAGAAGCCCTGAATGGATCCATCGACCACGATCTTGATCATTCCCAGGCGCAATCGATCCGAGGACTTGGTCTTCAGAAGTTTTGCGTGATCGATGAGCTCTTCAGGGGTGACGCCGTGGTGGAACCGCAACGAAACGATACGGGCTGGAAAATTGTCGCGCGCCGTCACCTTGGTCATCATCGAAACGGCCTCGTCAGGGAGTCGCGCGGCAAGATCTGTCGCGGTGGTGACGCCCGACCGCACACAAAGCTTGGCAAAGTCGATCAGCCCACGCTCATCCGCAGCCAGCATATCGCGGTCAAACCCAACATGAAGACCAACCGGCGTCATCACATCCGGCCCCTTCAACTCGCCTGTCGGCAAGCCATCAGCACCGAGCGGTATGCCTGGATTGTTGAGACCTGGCTTCAGCAATCCGGCCATTTCCAACGCCTTGGAGTTGACGTTCATGATGTGGCCCGAGGCGTGCAAAATACCGACGGGACGTGTGGTAGACACCCGGTCCAGTTGTTCGCGACTCACCCGCTCATTGTTGAAATAAATGGGATCAAGTGACCAACCCGGCAGCGGTGCTTCTGGATCGTCGAGAGCGTCATTTGCTTCGCTCAAGCGTTGAATCACCGCTTCAATATCTTTCGCGCCGCTCCATTTCTTCCCGTCAGGGTCCATGCGATCAAAAAAACCAACATATGTATAGCGCCACAAAGTGCCTTCCATGGCATGGCTATGGCCCTCAACCAGACCTGGCATGATAACCTTGTCATTGAACCGCTCATCGAGCTCATACGCACCCCAGCCTTGCAGTTCTTCAAGGCTTCCGACCCCCAGTATGCGCCCCTCCCGAACCGCCACATGGGTCACAAAAGGGCGTGCCGGGTTCATGGTGATGATCTTGCGTGCGGAATAGATTGTTATGTCTGCCAAGGTGCCGTTCTCAAATTGCTTGATAGATCAACAAAAGCATGATTGACTTTTGCTGTTAAGCGACAGGCTAAGAAAATTTCTGCGCTTTGCGAATTTATGTAGGGAGACTTTTCATGAACAGATTCATTCGAAATCTGGCCGTCGCGACAGCGCTGGCAACAGCCATGGTGGGCTCGGCATTGGCCGAAGCGCACAAAAAGGGCGGTACGCTGACCATGGCGATTCCGCAAACACCACGCCATTTGAACCCAGCTGTTCAGTCAGGAACGGCCACTGGCGTTCCTGGCACCCAGTTGTTTGCAGCACCACTGCGCTATGACGAGGACTGGACGCCTCAGCCATATCTGGCCGAAAGCTGGGAAACATCTGACGACGGTTTGACCGTCACATTGAAACTGGTGAAAAACGCCACTTTCCACGACGGCAAGCCAATCACCTCTGAAGATGTTGCCTTCTCGGTCGACACGATTAAGGCGAACCACCCGTTCAAAACCATGTTTGCACCGGTAACCGAAGTGCAAACACCAGACGCACATACTGCGGTTTTGAAGCTGTCACAGCCGCATCCAGCTTTGATGCTGGCTATGTCATCGCAGTTGATGCCGATCATTCCAAAACACGTTTATGGGGATGGTCAGGACCCCAAGGCCCATCCGCAAAACTCTGAAAACGTCGTTGGCTCAGGCCCATTCAAACTGGTCGAGTTCAAGCGCGACCAGCACGTGATTCTGGAACGTTATGACGGCTTCTTCATGGAAGGACGTCCTTACCTCGACAAAATCGTGATGCGCATCATCAAGGACGGTTCGGCGCGCGCCATCGGTCTGGAAAACGGCGAACTTCAGCTGTCTTCGTTTGAAAACAATGTGCGCAACGTCAACCGTTTGAAGAAGGCTGACAATCTGGACGTCACCGCTGACGGCTATGCTGCAATCGGTCCGATCGACTGGCTGGCGTTTAACACCAAATCCAGCCCAACAGCCGACAAGCGCGTTCGTCAGGCGATAGCCTATGCGGTCGACAAAAATTTCATTCTGAAGGCGATCATGTTGGGTGCCGCACAGCAGGCAAATGCGCCGATCCATCCGGGCAGCCCGCTTTCCGACAACAGCGTCAACGCCTATGACCTTGACGTCGACAAGGCCAACAAGATCCTGGACGATGCAGGCTATGCGAAGGGCGGCGACGGCATGCGCTTCAAGTTGAACATCGACTATGGTTGGCCAGCGGTGAAGCCCCAGGTGGAATATGTCAAAGCGGCTCTGAAAAAGGTCGGCATTGACGTGACCGTTCGCGCTTCTGCTGACTTCCCAACCTGGGCGAAACGCGTTTCAGGCCATGACTTCGATATGACCTGGGATACCGTCTTCAACTGGGGTGACCCGGTGATTGGTGTGCACCGCACCTACCAGTCGTCCAACATCAAAAAGGGCGTTATTTGGTCCAACACCCAGCAGTATGAAAACAGCCGCGTTGATGAACTGCTTGAAATGGCCGGTAAGGAAGCCGACCCGGCCAAGCGCAAGGCACTGTATGCCGAGTTCCAGCAGATCGTGGCTGAAGAGCTGCCAGTCTACTGGACCAATACGCTGCCTTACCACACGATTTCCAACAAAGAAGTTGGCAATCCACCACGTGGGATCTGGGCGACTTCGTCGCCGATGGACCGCGTCTATCTGAAGTAATTTACTTCTCACAATAGCAAGGCGCAGGAGAAATCCTGCGCCTTCTTCCTGGCGGGGCTTCATGAAATTTCTTTTCCCAATCGCGCAGCGGATCTTCTACGCCATTGCCCTGCTGATTGCCGTTTTGGTTTTGAATTTTTCCATGCTGCATCTGGCGCCCGGCGACATTGCCGACACCATTGCGCAAGCCTCTGGTGGCGCTGACGCAGAAGTCATAGAGCAGATCCGCAAGGACTACGGGCTGGATCAGCCGTTCTACATTCAGCTGCTGAAATATATCGGCAATGTGCTGGCCTTCGATCTCGGCCATTCATTTTTCTACAATCAGCCTGTCACCGATCTCATCTTGGAGAAACTGCCAGCCACTCTGCTGCTGGTAATCACGGCCCAAATTCTGGCGCTGATCGTTGGCGTTTTGTTGGGCGTATTTTCCGCTCGCAATCCGAACGGCTTGGCCAGCTACGTTGTGACTTTCCTGGCCCTCTTCGGCTACGCGGCTCCGGTATTCTGGACCGGCATTTTGCTGCTGATCGCATTCTCTTTGAAGATTCCGCTGTTTCCCGTCGCGGGCATGATCGACGTCACGGTCGAAGGTGGCTTCTTTGCAAGGGCGGCCGACATTGCGCTCCACTTGGTGTTACCTGTGATTACTTTGGCATCGATTTTCCTGGCCCTTTACTCTCGCCTTTGCCGGGCCAGTATGTTGGAAGTTCTGGGGTCCGATTATGTGCGGACGGCCAAAGCCAAAGGCCTTGCCGAACGGGAAGTGGTTTTCAAACACGCGCTGAAAAATGCCCTTTCGCCGGTGGTAACGCTCGCCGGTTTGCAGTTCTCCGCGGTCGTATCCGGAGCTGTTCTGGTTGAAACGGTGTTTTCCTGGCCTGGATTGGGGACGTTGGCGCTTCAATCCATCATTGCCCGCGACACCCCAACGATACTTGGTATTTTGTTCTTCTCGGCCTTTGTCGTGATAGTCGGCAATTTGCTGACCGACTTGGTTTTGCGGCTGATCGATCCAAGAGTGGGGAGCAAGGCATGAGCTCGGACGCCGAAAAGGAATTCATTGAAAAGGCCCGCTCACCCTTTTCCGAAGCATTTGAGATGTTTCGCAAGAACCACGCTGCTGTTGCCGGCCTGGTCGTCCTTATTTTCATCGTTTTGGCGGGGATCTTTGGTCCGTACGTCTATCCTGGTGATCCATTCGAAATGGTCTGGGCGCCGTTTTCACCACCCGGTGATGAAGGCTATTTCCTGGGAACCGACTATCTTGGTCGCGATTTGGCATCCATGCTCATTCACGGCGCCCGTGTCTCCATCGCCATCGGCTTGTCGGCGGCCTTTTTGACGGTCTTTATCGGCATCACAATTGGCGCGCTCGCAGGCTTTTATCGCGGCTGGGTGGAAGAAGTGCTGATGCGCATTACCGAGTTCTTTCAAGTTCTGCCGACGCTGCTGTTCTCGATGGTCATTGTCGCCTTGTTTGGGGCGACCCTGCCAATGATCACTTTGGCCATCGGACTTGTCTCCTGGCCCGCCGTTGCTCGCATCACGCGGTCAGAATTCCTGCGGATTCGCGAGTTGGAATATGTCATGGCCGCACGCGCCTGCGGGGTCTCCAACGGCAAACTCATCTTCAAGGTCATTTTGCCAAACGCCCTGCCACCAATCATCGTGCAGGCAGCCCTGATGGTTGGTTCGGCCATTCTGTTTGAAGCGGGATTGTCGTTTCTCGGCCTGACAGATCCGAATATCGTCAGCTGGGGTCAAATCATCGGCTCGAATCGCGAGTATATTCTCGACGCAAGCTATACCGTGACAGTACCTGGCCTGGCGATCTTCGTGACAGTGCTTGCCATCTCGCTGGTCGGCGACGGTCTCAATGACGCGCTCAATCCAAAGTTGAGGCAGCGATGACAGTTCCATTACTCAAGGTTGAAAATTTGCGCATCGAGCTGGCCACACGCGATGGCGTGGCGCCGGTGATTGACGATCTATCGCTGGAACTGGGCGTTGGCGAAACCCTGAGTTTTGTCGGCGAGTCTGGATGCGGAAAATCAATGACGGCGCTGGCAATCATGGGTCTGCTGCCCGAAAAGGTCGGGCGCATTGCCAGCGGCCATATCTGGTTCAACGGAGAGGATCTGACAAAAGCCGATGATGCCCGCTTGCGGCAAATTCGCGGCAATGAAATTTCGATGATCTTTCAGGAGCCGATGACCTCACTTAATCCGGTTTACACGATTGGCGAGCAGATTTCGGAAGTGCTGCGTCGGCACAAGGGTCTGAGCCAACGGCAGGCGCACGCCAAAGCCATTGAATTGCTCGACGCCGTGCGCATCCCCAATCCACAGGCCCGGGTCGATGACTATCCGCACCAAATGTCCGGTGGACAACGCCAACGGGTGATGATTGCCATCGCCCTGGCGTGCGAACCGAAAATTTTGATCGCTGACGAACCGACCACCGCGCTCGACGTAACCGTACAGGCACAAATCTTTGACTTGCTGCGTGACCTGGGCCAGCAGACCGGGACGGCCACCATTCTGATCACCCATGATATGGGAGCCGTTGCGGAAATGGCAGAACGCATGATCGTCATGTATGCCGGTCGCAAAGCCGAGGAAGGACCGGTGGACCAAGTCATCGACTCGCCCCGTCATCCTTACACCAAGGGGCTGATATCCTGTGTGCCGCATCTTTTGGACACGCTGACGGATGAGCGTCCGGAACTCACCGAGATCGGTGGCATCGTCCCAAGTTTGCGGGACTTCGGCAAAAACGAGTGTCTGTTCGCGTCGCGCTGCACGATTGCGGACGAAAAGTGTCGTGCCAATCGACCGCCAGAAGCGGAGTTTGATAACCAACAAAGGTCTGCCTGTTGGCATGCGGGACAGGTATGATGGCTGAAGCGGAAACCCAAAAAGACGACATGCTGCTCGAGGTAAAGGACCTCACAGTCCGCTTTCCAGTGAAGCGCGGCGGTATATTCGGAGGCAAATCCTATCTCTACGCTGTTGATGATATCTCGTTTGAGGTGAAGCGCGGCGAAACTTTAGCCATCGTCGGCGAATCCGGTTCGGGCAAAACCACGGCGGCCCTTGCCGTGGCGCGGCTTGTTGAAGCCTACAGCGGCACCGTCCGCCTGGGCGACGAAGACTTCTTGGCGTTGAAAGATGATGACCTGCGCCGGGCGCGGGCCAAAGTGCAGATCATTTTTCAGGACCCCTATGCCAGCCTCAATCCAAGGCTGCGCGCCGAAGACATCGTCAGCGAGCCGATTGAGAGTCTGAACCCACTCGGCAAATCCGAACGGCAAACGGTCATTGACGGCTTGTTCAAAGACGTCGGCTTGAGACCCGAACAGCAGCGGCTGTTTCCGCATCAGTTTTCGGGCGGGCAAAGGCAGCGCATAGGCATAGCCCGGGCGCTTGCAACGCAACCAGAACTGATCATCTGCGATGAGCCTGTATCCGCACTTGATGTGGCGGTGCAGGCGCAAATCCTCAATCTGCTGCGCAAGCTCCAGAAAGAACGGGACCTGACCTTCCTGTTCATTTCCCACGACCTCGGTGTCGTGCAACACATGTGCGATTCAATTGCCGTGATGTATATGGGCAAGATTGTCGAACATGCCGATCGCAAGAGCTTGTTCAATGATCCCAAGCATCCCTATACCCAAGCTCTATTGTCCGCTGTTCCATCTGTCGATGCCAAACGGCGGCGCAATACGAAGCGTATTTTGATCCCGGGCGATCCGCCGGATCCAATCAACCCGCCACAGGGCTGTCGGTTCGCCAATCGCTGTCCCATTGCCGAAGCCAAATGCAACGAAAGCCAGCCACCGCTGCGGGAAATCAAAGGCGGACACAAGGTCGCCTGCCACTTGGCGTAGTCAGAACATCGCAGTCTGATCTCGCTCCTCCGCGCCTGAGAGGAGCGTCTAAAACTTTGTGACGTCTTGCGCCCTGACCATGTTTGGCATACCACCACGCTAAATTGAGCGATGATGTACCCACGCCTCCCGCGGGAACGTCATGCTTTTGGTCCAACGACAATTCGGTAGGATGATTATGAGCCTGTATGCAGACTATTTGGAAGAAATTGAAACCCGCAAAACCCAGGGCCTGTCGCCCAAGCCCATCGAAGATGGCGCCCTGACCAGCGAAATCATCGCCCAGATCAAAGACACTGCAAACGAGCACCGCACCGCATCGATTGATTTCTTCATTTACAACACCCTGCCCGGCACAACGAGCGCTGCCCGCGAGAAAGCGGATTTCCTGAAGGAAATCATTCTTGGTGAGGCCATAGTTGAGGAAATCACCCCCAAATTTGCTTTCGAACTTCTGTCCCACATGAAGGGCGGACCTTCCGTAGAAGTACTGCTGGACCTGGCGCTGGGCGCCGATCCTGAAACCGCCGAACAGGCAGCTGAAGTTCTGAAGACTCAGGTCTTCCTGTACGAAGCCGATACCGACCGCTTGGCCTCAGCCTATGAAGAAGGCAACAAGATCGCCGCCGACATTTTGCAGAGTTACGCAAAGGCGGAATTCTACACCAAGCTTCCCGAGATCGACGAAGAGATCAAAATCGTCACCTACATTGCGGCGGAAGGCGACATCTCAACCGACCTGTTGTCACCCGGCAACCAGGCCCACTCGCGCTCGGACCGTGAGCTGCACGGCAAATGCATGATTTCCGAAGAAGCCCAGCAGGAAATCCGCGAATTGCAGAAACAGCATCCGGACAAGCGAGTCATGCTGATCGCCGAAAAGGGCACAATGGGTGTGGGCTCCTCGCGCATGTCGGGCGTCAACAACGTTGCTTTGTGGACCGGCAAACAGGCAAGCCCTTATGTACCGTTCGTCAACATCGCGCCGATCGTTGCCGGTACCAACGGCATTTCACCGATTTTCCTGACCACCGTTGGCGTGACCGGCGGTATCGGACTGGATCTGAAAAACTGGGTCAAGAAAATCGGTCCAGACGGCAAGCCACTGCTCAACAACGATGGCAATGCCGTATTGGAACAGAAATACTCGGTCGAGACCGGCACGGTCCTGACCATCAACACCAAGGAAAAGAAGCTTTACAACGATGCCGGCGATGAGGAGCTGGTCGACGTGGCTTCCGCCTTCACCCCGCAAAAGCTTGAATTCATCAAAGCCGGAGGTTCCTACGCCATCGTCTTCGGTAAAAAACTGCAAACATTTGCAGCCGAGACCCTCGGTGTCGAACTCAAATCCGCCTATGCGCCATCCAAGGAAATTTCCCATCCTGGCCAGGGCCTCACCGCTGTTGAAAAGATCTTCAACCGCAACGCCGTCGGCGTATCCGAAGGTGCCGTTCTGCACGCCGGTTCGGATGTACGTGTCAAGGTCAACATTGTTGGCTCACAGGACACAACCGGCCTGATGACCTCCCAGGAACTGGAAGCGATGGCGGCAACCGTCATTTCACCAACGGTCGATGGCGCCTACCAGTCCGGCTGTCACACTGCGTCGGTTTGGGATCTGAAGGCTCAGGCCAACACACCGCGCCTGATGGCTTTCATGCACAAGTTCGGTCTGATCACTGCCCGCGATCCAAAAGGTGTCTACCACTCGATGACGGACGTCATCCACAAGGTGCTCAACGACATCACTGTGGACGACTGGGCTATCATCATCGGGGGTGACTCCCACACCCGCATGTCCAAAGGCGTTGCTTTCGGCGCTGACTCAGGAACCGTTGCCCTGGCGCTCGCCACCGGCGAAGCCACAATGCCAATTCCAGAATCCGTCAAGGTCACATTCAAAGGCACCATGGCGGATCACATGGACTTCCGCGACGTTGTCCACGCCACCCAGGCTCAAATGTTGGAAGAATTTGGTGACAATGTCTTCCAGGGACGGATCATCGAAGTTCACATCGGAACGCTGCTGGCAGACCAGGCCTTCACCTTCACCGACTGGACCGCCGAGATGAAAGCCAAGGCGTCGATCTGTATTTCCGAAGATGAAACGCTGATTGGATCACTGGAAATCGCCAAGGCGCGCATCCAGATCATGATCGACAAAGGTATGGACAACGATGCGCAGGTCCTGCAGGGCCTGATCGACAAGGCCGACAAGCGCATTGCCGACATCAAGTCCGGTGCCCAGCCAGCCCTCGCGCCAGACGACAACGCGAAATATTTCGCCGAAGTGGTGGTCGATCTCGACCGCATCAATGAGCCGATGATCGCCGATCCAGACGTCAACAATGCGGATGTGTCCAAGCGCTACACCCACGACACCATCCGCCCGGTTTCCTACTACAATGCGGAGAAGAAGGTGGACCTCGGTTTCGTCGGTTCCTGCATGGTGCATAAAGGCGACGTCAAAATCGTCGCACAGATGCTGCGCAATCTCGAAAAGAAGCACGGCTCTGTCGAATTCCAGGCACCACTGGTGGTTGCTGCTCCGACCTACAACATCATCGATGAGTTGAAGGAAGAGGGCGACTGGGAAGTTCTGCAGAAGTATTCCGGTTTCGAGTTCGACGACGACGCACCTAAGAAAGATGCCCGCGTCGAGTATGAAAACATCCTCTATCTCGAGCGTCCAGGCTGCAACCTGTGCATGGGCAACCAGGAAAAAGCGGCCAAGGGCGACACCGTTTTGGCAACGTCAACGCGCCTCTTCAAAGGCCGCGTCGTTGAGGATTCAGATGACAAGAAGGGTGAGTCGCTGCTCGCATCGACACCTGTCGTCGTTCTGTCAGCAATCTTGGGCCGCACACCGGACATCGATGAATATATCGAAGCGGTGGAAGGCATCGATCTGACCAAATTTGCCCCTCCAAAGGGCACGCCAATCGACACCTTGTCCGCCCACTACTAGGCGATCAAATTTCCATTGGCCCGAAGCAATTCGGGCCAATGGCTTTCACATCTTCAATTGTGGCTATTTGGCCGTGTAGCCGCCGTCGACATTGACGATCTGACCGGTCACAAACCCGCACGCATCTGACGCCAGAAATAGGGCTGGGCCCGTTAGGTCCGACAGTTCCCCATTGCGTCCAATACAGGTCATGGAAGCATGGTGCTTCGACACTTCTTCATCACCGAAGACGGCTGCCGTTAGCTCGGTTGGAAAGAATCCCGGCGCGATGGCGTTGGCCATGATGCCGTCCTTTGACCAAGCTTCCGCCATTGCGCGCGTCAACTGGCTGATGCCGCCCTTCGAAGCACCGTACGCAATGCCGTTGGTAAAGGCCCGGTTGGATTGCAGAGACGCGATGTTGATGATGCGCCCCCATTGCTTCTGCTTCATGTGAGGCACAAAAATCTGGCTGAGAAAGAACGGCACGCTCAAATTCAAATGTATCGTCTGCTGCCACACGTCTGCCGTCACATCATCGGCATGTTTGCGCGGGTTGAGACCTGCTGCATTAACGATCACATCTGGAATGATGTCAGCAGCTTCACATGCCGCATAAATCGATTGCGGGGCATCATCGGCCATCAGATCAGCGACGATGGCTGTACCCTCGCGTTCTTCCAACGTCTCGGTCAGCATCGCCTCGCGGCGCCCAACGATGGCGATTCGAGCGCCTGCGTCGCTGAAGGCATGGGCGATCGCTTTACCGATGCCGGTGCCACCACCGGTAATCAGGGCGTTCTTGCCGTTCATTGAAAAGAGCTGCTGAGGTGTCATTCTGCGTCCGTTGGTGAGTATTGGGCATGGCCCGGGAAGCCTCACCTTTTACGCAGTGCCTGACGCTTTGCAAGCGCGCGTCAGGCAATCTGCGTCGCCGCCAGCAGAAAATAAAGCCTAGCTAAAGTCCGACTTGATGCGTTCTTCACTAACACCCAGGGTGCGCAGGTCTTTGTGATTGGGCTTACGGCCATTGTTCAAGGCGTTGGCAACGCGCTGGCTGGCGCGAAGGTTATCAAAAATATCTGAGAACTGTGAAAACATGCTCATCTCCTTTTGCTGTCACCAAAATGGCTATGAGCCCTCGTGAGAACCAGTGTTCATTTGATCGATCAGCCATGCGTCTGGTGCATGTTGGCGCACCAATTGCAAACACTCAGGCAAACGGCTAACCATCGGTATTGCATATACTCGCGTAGACCTATGATATCAAAAATTGATCATAAACCTCCTTCGCAGCCTCATCGAACGACACCATGAACATCAATTTCAAACAGATCGAAGCCTTTGTCTGGGTGGCCGACCTCAGGAGTTTCCGCCGCGCAGCCGATCGGCTGAACACCACCCAACCAAATATCTCAACGCGGGTTTCAAATCTTGAGGACACGTTGGGCATCAAGTTGATGGAACGCGATGCGGGTTCGGATCGCCTCACCAGCAAAGGCAAGCAAATGCTTGAAGAGGCCCGCAACATTCTGCGTTCGGCTGAAAGATTCATCGATACGGCGGGCCGTGCCAGTCAGGTCGCAGGCACCATCAAGATCGGGGTCACAGAGATGATCGCCAATACATGGCTGCGCCTGTTTCTGAGAGCGGTCAAAGAACAATATCCCCAACTCAGCATTGAATTGGTGGTTGATCTGTCTGCCAATCTCAAACCCCAACTTCACTCGCGCGCAATAGACATCGCATTTCAAAATGGCCCCTTCCGAAGGAAAACCAGCGGATCAGAAGACCTTGGACGCTTCCCCTTCATTTGGGTGGGGTCACCGGAACTGCCCATAACCGGGATGAAGAGCCCCTCAAAAGCGGATATGCAGGCGATGCCCATCCTCGCCCACTCCCGCGACGCGGTTCAGTATTCGGAAATGGAATCTCATTTTGGAAGCGCGACGGGGGGCTCAACCAAACTCACTTCGTCCAGCAGCATTTCCCCCTGTTTGCACATGGCCATCGAAGGCATGGGCATCACCGTGCTACCAGCCGCCATGGCACAGCCTTACATTGCCGACGGCCGGCTCAAAGTGATCGACTACGCTTGGGTCCCAAAACCGCTGGAGTTTTTGGCGCGTTATGACGCGTCGACCGCTTCCGCAACGGTCGGAAAGATCGCCCTTTTGGCGCGCGACATCGCCCAGCAATATCCAAAGACATTGGCGACTTAGAATAAAAATTTCTAATTCTCTCAATCAAAAAAAGAGATTTTTGTTATCCTCTTCACGTTGCTACATTGTCCAAATGCAGCAACCGAGGCGTTGAACATGGCAAATTCATCCATCCGCATGGGTGTCGATATTGGTGGCACATTCACCGACGTCGTTCTGGAAATCGATGGGCAGTATACATCGACGAAAGTCCTGACAACTTACGCCGCCCCCGAAGATGCGATCATTGAAGGAATTGGCCGGGTCTGTGACAAAGCGGGTATTTTGCCGGGCGACATAGGCCAGATCATTCACGGAACGACCTTGGCAACCAATGCGCTGATCGAACGACGCGGCGCCAAGACCGCTTTGATCACGACAACCGGGTTTCGTGACGTCATCGAGATGCGCACCGAGTCGCGCTTTGAGCAATATGATCTGAACCTGCAATTGCCCGAACCTTTGCTGCCGCGAAACAGACGCTACACCGTGTCAGGCCGCATAGGTGCACGGGGCGAGGTTCTTCAACCCATCGACCGTGCTGAAGTCGAAGCCTTGGCAGATCAGCTTGTCGAGGCGGGTTATGACAGTATCGCAGTTGGCTTGATCCATTCCTACGCCAACGATGACCACGAAAAGCTGGTCCAGGAAGTTTTGCAGGAAAAATTACCCGGCGCGATGATCTCGCTGTCCAGCGAAGTCTCACCGCAAATGCGTGAGTATGAACGTTTCAACACAACCGTTGCCAACGCCTATATCAAACCGTTGATGAAATCCTATTTGGGGCGCCTCGAACAGCGCCTGCACGATCAGGGGATCGCCGGAAACATCTTCCTGATGCATTCGGGCGGCGGCATTATCTCCATCGAAAGTGCGGCTGAATTCCCCGTACGTCTGGTCGAATCTGGTCCTGCTGGTGGTGCCGTCTTCGCCGCTCACATCGCGGCCCGCTACGGGCTCGACAAGGTCCTGTCATTCGACATGGGTGGCACGACGGCCAAGATCTGCCTGATCAAAAATCAGACGCCCAAAACCAGCCGTGTGTTTGAGGTGGCCCGCACCTATCGTTTCAAAAAGGGCTCTGGCATGCCGATTTCGATTCCTGTCATCGACATGGTGGAGATTGGGGCCGGTGGCGGCTCGCTTGCCCATGTGGATACACTTCGACAGATCCGCGTGGGACCTGAATCAGCGGGCTCCGAGCCCGGCCCTGCCTGCTACGATCGCGGTGGCGACAAGCCGGCCGTAACCGATGCGGATCTCATCCTGGGCAAACTCGACCCAAACAATTTTGCCGGTGGGTCCATCCCATTGAACCCGCAAAATGCGTTGGCGGCATTGGCGACAACTCTGGGACAAAAACTGGGCATGGATGCCGAAACCGCCGCGTTTGGTCTGGCCGAGGTGGTTGATGAGAATATGTCGAATGCCGCACGGGTTCACGCCGTCGAAAACGGTGAAGACCTTGCCGAATACACGATGATTGCCTTTGGTGGTGCGGCCCCATTGCATGCGGGACGTCTGTGCGAAAAGCTGGGCATCGATCGCGTCCTGGTGCCGCCCGGTGCCGGCGTTGGTTCGGCGATTGGCTTCCTTTGTGCCCCCTTCAGCTTCGAGGCCAACCGCTCCGTCTACATGAAATTGTCTCACTTCGAGCCGGACAAGGTCGTCGACCTCCTCGCCGAACTGCAAACCGAAGCAACCAGCTTTGTGCGCAATTGCGATGCCGAGGCGGAGATCCTCTGCGACTTCAAAGTTTACATGCGCTACTCAGGTCAGGGGTGGGAAATCCCCATATCCTTGAGCCCGGAACAGGCGACCAGTCCCGACACCGAGAGCTTCCAGCGCCTCTTTGAAGAAGAGTACACAAAACTGTTTGGCCGACCTGTGAGCGGGATGGACGTAGAAATCACTGTCTGGGCAGTCAACGCGACAACGCCACCCCAGCCCGTTGCGCGCATTTCCCAGTCCACAGCCACGCGCCCTGCAGATGCAACTGGCAAGCGGCAACTGTTTGACCCGGCACTTGGCCACTCGGTTAGCGGTGAGATCGTAGAGCGATCGGCTATGGATCAGGGAGATCAGGTCAACGGACCGGCCGTGATCACCGAAGACGAAACCACCATCGTTATCCCATCGAGCCGCAGCGCGTTGCGGCAAACCGATGGATGCCTCGACCTGGCCGCCAAGAACCCAGGAGAAACTGCATGACCGGGAAACAATCACAGGTGTCGCTTCAGGTCATGTGGAACCGGTTGATTTCGGTCGTTGAGGAGCAGGCTCAGGCCTTGGTCCGGACCGCCTTTTCCACTTCCGTGCGCGAAGCCGGGGATCTATCTGCAGGCGTCTATGATCTGCAAGGCCAAATGTTGGCACAGGCCGTCACCGGCACACCGGGCCACGTCAACGCGATGGCCGACGCTGTCGGACACTTCATAAGACGGATTGGCCGCGCCAACATTTTTGAGGGCGACATCTACATCACCAATGACCCATGGGAAGGCACCGGCCATCTGCATGACATCACCATGGTCACTCCTTCCTTCCACAACGGCGCCCTTGTCGGCTTCTTTGCCTGTACGGCTCACATTGTCGACATTGGCGGACGGGGCTTTGGCGCTGATGCTGCCAGCGTCTACGAAGAAGGGCTCTATATCCCGATCATGAAATTCGCCGAGCGTGGCGACGTCGACCAGACATTGATCCATATCGTGCGGGGCAATGTGCGTGAGCCGGATCAGCTGATCGGCGATATGTATGCACTCGCCACCTGCAACGAGATCGGCCACCGCCGCCTGATCGACATGTTGCAGGAGTTCGGCATGGATGATCTGGAAGGGATTGCCAGCTTCATTTTGGAAAATTCCCGCCGCGCCACGATCGAACGCATTGCGGCCCTGCCCCGACAAAGTGCCGAAGGCGAAATGACCGTGGATGGCTTCAGCCATCCAATCACCTTGAAAGTGAAGCTGACCATCGAAGAGGATCATATCCTGACGGATTTCACCGGGACGTCCGGTGTCGACAAGAAAGGTATCAACTGCCCGCTCGTCTATACCAAGGCCTATGCCTGCTACGCATTGAAATGTGCCATCGCGCCGGAGATCCCAAACAACGCAGCATCGTTGGCCCCCTTCCGGGTTGAGGCGCCCGAAGGCACCATCGTCAATGCAGTCCATCCAGCGCCAGTGGCTTTGCGCCACATCATCGGACACTTCGTTCCAGACGCCGTTTACAACGCGCTCGACAAAATTCTGCCTTCGCTGGTGCCCGCTGAGGGCGCTGGCTGTCTTTGCAACTTTCAGCTGTCGCTGCGCCCACGTACCGACAGCACGCCGCCCGGAGATGCGGTGCGTTCGGAAGTTCTGACCTTCAATTCGGGCGGTTCGGGAGCCCGNCCTGAACTCGATGGCCTCAACGCAACGGCCTTCCCTTCCGGCGTCATGACCATGCCGATTGAAGCCACCGAACATGCCGGGCCGGTCATCATTTGGCGCAAGGAACTGCGCCCGGACAGCGGCGGTGCCGGAAAGACTCGTGGCGGTCTCGGTCAATATATGGAAGTCGGCGCACGCGAGGGGCACGAGTTCGACTTTCAGGCCATGTTCGACCGGGTCAACCATCCAGCGCGTGGCCGTCAGGGCGGATCAAATGGCGCATCAACAACCATTCAACGAAGCGACGGTTCCGCCATGCAGGGCAAGGGCAAACAATTTGTGCCCCACGGTCAGCGGGTCATCCTGGCCTTTCCAGGTGGCGCCGGATACGGCGATCCAAAAGAACGGGATCCGATGGCGGTCAAGCGCGACCTGGCGCTCGGATACATCTCGGCAGAAACAGCCAGATCGGATTTCGGCTTGGATGAAGCAGATATCGCCGAGGTGGAAGCGGCCGTCAGGCGAGGCGACATCGTCTGAAGCTGATTTCCTGATCAACTGTTCTCACTATTTCCAAACGACGGAGCTCTCCTTTGAAAAAACTTGTACTGACCGGCGCGGCCGGACGATTGGGTTCTTATCTGCGGGAACCTCTCGCCCAATTGGCTGATGAGCTTGTTTCCACTGACCTCGCCGAAGACATCGGCAATCTCTATCCCGGCGAATCCTACGTGAAGGCCGACCTGGCCAGCCTGGAAGACATGATGCAGGTGATGAAGGGCGCCGATATGGTGGTGCATATGGGTGCCTATGCCGATGAGGGCCCGTTTGAAAAGCTGCTGGGGCCGAATTTTGTGGGTGCCTACAACGTATGGGAAGCGGCCTATCAAAATGGCCTGCGCCGTGTGGTCTATGCCAGTTCAATCCATGCGGTGGGCATGTATGACAAGAACCAGTTTATCGACACGCAAGTACCGCACCGGCCTGACACGTTTTACGGACTGGCCAAGTGTTTTGCCGAAGATCTAGGCAGCATGTATTGGGACAAACGCGGATTGGAAAGTGTTCATATGCGCATCCTGTCCTGCGCACAAGTCAACAATGCCCGCGCTCTCGGTTCCTGGCTGTCGTATGATGATCTCATACAGCTTGTGACCCGCTGCATCGAAACCCCTGTGACCGGCTTTTCAATCGTCTATGGCGTTTCCAACAACGACCGCGCGCCCGTGGATAATTCAAAAGCCAGCTTACTCGGCTATCGTCCCAAGGACAACGCCGAGCAATTTGCCGAAGACGTCTTGGCCAACGAACCGCCGATGGATCCGCAAGATCCCGGCCATATGTGCCATGGCGGTCCCTTCGCCTCGGTTGAATTGGGCAATAGCGGCACAGCGCAAATGAACATCATCGACGACACCAAACAAAGTTGAACACGGCGCACTGACGCCGATCCAACACCACTCAAAGGAACATACTATGGCAGAAAAACATGTTGCACTGATTGTCGGCGGAGGCAGCGGCATCGGTGCCGATGCAGCCCGCAAACTTGCCGCCAACGGATATAACGTTGGCGTCATGTCCTCTTCAGGAAAGGGCGAAGCACTTGGCAACGAGTTGGGCGGGCTTGGATTTACCGGTTCGAACCTCGTTGTTGCCGACCTAGAAAAATTTGTCGCCCTTGCCATGGAGAAATTTGGCCGCATCGATGCTGTGGTCAACTGCACCGGCCATGGCCCAAAGGGACCGGTTGATGAAATCAGCGACGAAGACTGGCATCTCGGCTTGGACTATTACATGCTCAACGTGGTGCGGATGACCCGCATCGTGTTGCCGATCATGAAGGCCCAGAAATCCGGTTCCATCGTCAACATCTCGACCTTTGCCGCCTTTGAACCGGATCCAGATTTTCCGACCAGTGCCGTGTTCCGTTCTGCTTTGGCCGGCTACACCAAACTGTTCTCAAACAAGTTTGCTGCCGACGGCATTCGCATGAACAACGTCTTGCCGGGCTTTATCGACAGCCTGCCCGAAAAGGAAGATCGCGTGGCCCGGATTCCAACCGGCCGCTATGCCCGCGTGGAAGAACTGTCCGAGACAATCGCTTTCTTCGCGTCCGATGCTTCCAGCTACATTACCGGCCAAAACATCCGCGTTGATGGCGGCCTGACGGCTTCTGTCTAAGAGATGGCGAAGCTGCGACGCATTATTTCTCGTCGCCATCTTCCATAATTTCCCGTTGGAGGGCATTTTGCCGCCAACGGGAAATTTGGAGCCAAATGATGGTTCAGTCGCTCAACAATCAGCACCAGGAAGTGCGCGACGAAGTCGCCAAGCTCTGCCAGAAGTTTCCAGGCGCGTATTGGCGCGAGCTTGATCGCGAGATGAAATACCCCAAGGAATTCGTCGATGCTTTGACGGAAGCTGGGTACCTGTCGGCTTTGATCCCCGAAGAATATGGCGGCGTCGGCCTGCCACTGAGCGGCGCGGCGGCAATTCTCGAAGAGATTCAGATGCAGGGCTGCAATGGCGGCGCCTGTCATGCGCAGATGTACATTATGGGTGCCTTGTTGCGGCACGGGAGTGACGCCCAGAAGGCCCAGTATCTCCCGAAAATCGCCAGTGGTGAAATGCGCCTGCAGGCCTTCGGTGTGACGGAACCCTCCAGCGGCACCGATACAACCTCTATCAAGACTTTTGCCCGACGGGAGGGCGATCACTACGTGGTCAACGGCCAAAAAGTCTGGACCAGCCGTGCTGAATATTCCGATCTCATGTTGTTGCTCGCGCGCACCACACCGAAAGACCAGGTGACCAAGCGGACCGACGGTCTTTCCGTGTTCATCGTCGACATGATTCAAGCCAAGGCAGACGGCATGAGCATCAAGCCCATCCGGACAATGATGAATCACTCCTCAACCGAAGTCTTCTTCGACAATGTCAAAGTCCCGGCGGAAAACCTGATCGGTGAAGAGGGCAAGGGGTTCCGCTATATCCTGTCAGGCATGAACGCAGAACGCATCCTCATCGCGACCGAATGCGTGGGTGATGCCAAGTGGTTCATTGAGAAAGCCACCAACTATGCCCGCGAGCGGGAAGTCTTTGGCCGTCCCATCGGACAGAATCAAGGCGTGCAGTTTCCGATCGCCAAGGCCTACGCCAATATGCGAGCCGCCGAATTGATGGTGCAGCGCGCCTGCGATCTGTTCGAGGCCGGTGAAAATTGCGGTGAAGAGGCGAACATGGCCAAAATGCTCGCTGCCGATGCTGCATGGGAAGCAGCAAATGCCTGCGTTCAAACCCATGGCGGTTTTGGCTTTGCTGAAGAATACGATGTCGAGCGCAAGTTTCGCGAGACCCGCCTGTATCAGGTTGCACCGATTTCCACCAACCTGATCCTGTCCTATTTGTCGGAGCATGTTCTCGGCCTTCCCAGATCATATTGAGTGCCCACGCCCACTGCCCTGCTTGTCGTTGCTGGAACAAAAAACTCCGCAAAATCTGGGATTTCCAGCTGGTTTCTGCTCCATCGGAGCACATTAGCTGGCGGCGCCCGCAAATTCTTGAATTCTCGCCAAAGATTCTTGTCATTGGCCCCTTTATGTGTTGGTCTACCGGCCAGTGATTGGGCAGGCCGCCATCATCTGTGAAGATGTGGCAAACAGCACCAGTCAGCTACACATTCTTGAAGAGTGGAAGTTTCGAGTGTTGGAATGTAAGTGGGCTGACAAGCCTCTCAACATCTGAAATCTCCACCATTGGGACAAATTTAAAGCTCCGACCTAATCCGGGGCACAACAGGAGGAAAACATGAAATCATTCATGAAAGTGGCGATGGCCACAACCTTGCTCACATCCGTGGCAACTGCAGCTTCCGCTGCAGAAGTTAAGATCGGCGTATTCCTGGGCTTCACCGGCCCAATCGAATCCATCGTCGCCGACATGGGCCCAGCTGCTGAGCTGGCCATCAAAGAAGTCAGCGATTCCGGTCTGCTGCTGGGTGGCGACACCGTGACCGCAGTGCGTGGTGATACAACCTGTATCGATGCTGCTGCTGCAACAGCAACCGCTGAACGTCTGATCACTTCCGACGGCGTTAAGGCGATCGTTGGTGGCGACTGCTCCGGTGTGACCACGGCTGCCCTGCAGAACGTTGCGGTGCCAAACGGCACCGTGATGATTTCACCTTCCGCGACTTCGCCAGCTCTGTCGACTGTTGAAGACAAGGGCCTGTTCTTCCGTACTGCTCCATCCGATGCCCGCCAGGGCGTGATCGTCTCCGACATCCTGATGGAAAAAGGCGTGAAGTCTGTTGCACTGACATACACCAACAACGACTACGGCAAAGGCCTGGCTGACAGCATCGAGAAAAACTACACTGCTGCTGGCGGTAAGGTAACCATCGTTGCTGCTCACGAAGACGGCAAAGGCGACTACAGCGCTGAAGTTGGCGCGCTGGCTTCTGCTGGTGGTGACGTTCTGGTTGTTGCTGGATACGTCGACCAGGGCGGTAAGGGCATCATTCAGAGCTCCCTGGATACTGGCGCATTTGACACCTTCTACCTGCCAGACGGCATGGTTGGCGACTCGCTGCCNGAAGCAATCGGTTCAGATCTGAACGGCTCCTACGGCGCCAACCCAGGTACAGACAGCCCAGGCGCTGCAACATTTGCCAAAATGGCAGAAGCTGCCGGCTTCAAGGCTGGTCCGTTCTCCGCTGAATCCTACGACGCTGCTGCTCTGATCCTGTTGGCCATGCAGGCCGCCGGTTCTTCCGACAGCTCCGCGCTGAAGGACAAGGTCATGGACGTTGCCAACGCACCGGGTGAAAAAATCTATCCAGGTGAACTGGCCAAGGCGCTGAAGATCCTCGCTGACGGCGGTGAAGTCGACTATGTCGGTGCTTCCGCAGTTGAGCTGATCGGCGCCGGCGAAAGTGCAGGTAACTACCGCCAGATCGCCATCGAAGACGGCAAGGTCGTCGCGGTTAAGTACCGCTAAGACCCAACTACTTTTGAGGCCGGGCAGCGCGGGTTGCCCGGCCTCAATTGCGATAAAAAGCAAGTTTCTATCTCATGATTGTTGTTCGTGATTTGCACAAACACTTCGGCGGTATTCGCGCCGTGGACGGGGCATCCATCGAAATTGAAGAAGGCTCGATCACCGGATTGATCGGACCCAATGGCGCGGGGAAAACCACCCTGTTTAACGTCATTGCGGGTGCCTATTCGCCTACCAGCGGCACCGTTTCCCTTGACGGGGAAGATATAACCGGTCTGCCGCCTCATGAGCTGTTTGCAAAAGGCTTGCTCAGAACATTTCAAATCGCCCACGAATTCTCGACACTGTCGGTTCGCGAGAACCTGATGATGGTGCCAGGTCAACAGTCGGGCGAAAACTTGATCGATGCCTGGTTCCGGCCCGCCAAAGTGGCTGAGGAGGAAAAGGCCGTACGCAAGAAGGCCGATGAGGTCATCGAATTCTTGCAAATTTCCCACGTGGCCGATGAGCTCGCAGGCAACCTGTCCGGCGGACAGAAGAAACTGCTTGAGCTGGGCCGCACCATGATGGTCGACGCCAAGATCGTCTTTCTCGATGAGGTTGGCGCTGGCGTGAACCGCACCTTGTTGAAAACAATCGGCGAATCCATTCTGCGTCTGAATCGCGAGCGCGGCTATACATTCTGCCTGATCGAACACGATATGGAATTCATCTCGGCCCTGTGTGATCCGGTCATCGTCATGGCCGAAGGCCGCGTTTTGGCACAAGGCACAGCCGATGAGGTGCGATCCAACGACGAAGTGATCGAAGCCTATCTCGGAACCGGCCTGAAGAATAAACCGGGCGGCGGTGACAGCGGCGGCAGCGGCGATACCAAGCAGGGGAGCGCATAATGAGCTATCTGGTTGGGCAAAACATGACCGGGGGTTATGGCACCGGTGCCGACATCCTTCATGATTGCACCGTGGGTGTTGAAAAGGGCGAAATCGCCGTCATCGTTGGCCCCAATGGCGCCGGCAAATCGACCGCCATGAAGGCTGTGTTTGGCATGCTGAACCTGCGTGAAGGTTCGGTGTTGATCGATGGCGAGGATATTACCAGCCTGTCCCCACAGGCACGCGTGCATAAAGGCATGGCCTTTGTGCCGCAAACAGAAAACGTCTTTCCGTCAATGACGGTGGAAGACAATCTCGTAATGGGCGCTTTCATCCGTGAAGACGACATCACCGACAGCATGGAACAGGTTTATGAGCTGTTCCCCATCCTGAAGGAAAAGCGCGCGCAACCGGCCGGCGAATTGTCCGGCGGCCAACGCCAACAGGTGGCAGTTGGACGGGCCCTGATGACCCAACCCAAAGTGCTGATGCTGGACGAGCCCACTGCGGGCGTATCACCCATCGTGATGGATGAATTGTTCGATCGGATCATTGAGGTCGCCCGCACAGGCATTGCCATCTTGATGGTTGAGCAAAACGCCAAACAGGCGCTCAATATCGCCGACAAGGGCTACGTGCTGGTACAGGGGCGCAACCGATTCACCGATACCGGGGCTGCGCTGATGGCCGATCCCGAAGTGCGCAAAGCGTTTTTGGGAGGCTGACATGGATCTTCTCAACGCATTGGTCGTCCTGGCCAACTTCATCATCGTTCCCGCCCTCGCCTATGGCAGCCAGTTGGCGCTGGGCGCTTTGGGCGTCACCTTGGTCTATGGGATCCTGCGGTTTTCCAATTTTGCCCATGGTGAAACCATGTCGGCTGGCGCCATGTTTGCCATCCTCTTCATGTGGCTTTTCCAAAGCTGGGGTATTTCCATAGCACCGCTACCAACGGTGCTCGTTGCTCTCATTCCGGCAATGATCTGCATGATCATCTATCTGCTGGTCTGCGACCGGCTGGTGTATCGCCATTATCGACGCCAGAAGGCCAAGCCGGTTATTTTCCTGGTAGCTTCCACTGGCCTGATGTTCTTCACCAACGGCATCATCCGCTTCATCATCGGCCCTGACGAGCAGCGGGTTGCGGACGGTGCCCGATTTGTCATGAAGGCCCGCGAGTTCAAGAACATGACCGGTCTGAATGAAGGGCTGGCAATCAAGAGCTCGCAGGTGATCACAGTCATCACCGCCATCGTAATCGTGGCAGCCTTGTTCTGGTTTCTCGAACGGACGAAATCAGGCAAGTCGATGCGCGCCTATTCGGACAACGAAAATCTGGCCCTATTGTCAGGGATCAATCCGGACCGCGTGGTGATGATTGCCTGGACGCTGACGGCTGTCCTGGCGACAATCGCCGGCACCCTTTATGGCCTCGATAAGAGCTACAAGCCCTTCACCTATTTGCAATTGCTGCTGCCGGTCTTCGCCTCTGCCATTGTCGGTGGTCTCGGCAGTCCGATCGGCGCCATCGCAGGCGGCTTCGTCATTGCTTTCTCCGAAGTGACCATCACCTATGCCTTCAAGAAGTTCCTGACCTATCTGGTGCCGGAAAGCTGGGCCCCCGAAGGGCTCGTACAGCTGTTGTCAACGGACTATAAATTCGCCGTTTCGTTTGCGATTTTGGTGGTTGTGCTGATTGTCATGCCGACCGGCATTTTCAAGGGGAAATCGCTATGACCTACCAGACACGTGTGATTGGCGCATTCTCTCTGATGGCAGCGATGCTGCTGATCGTCGGCTTTGCTCAAAGCTGGTCATTGGTACTGGCTATTTTGAATCTCTGCCTGATTTCCTCGATCATGGCTCTCGGACTGAATATGCAGTGGGGCTATGCCGGTCTGTTCAACGCCGGTGTCATGGGATTTGCAGCGCTCGGCGGCGCAGCAGCCGTGATCGTCTCCGTGCCACCCGTGCAAGAGGCTTGGGCAGCTGGCGGCGGCGGCATCATGTTGGCGCTCATCATATGCGCAGCAACGGCCCTGCTTGTCGCCCTGGTCTATTTCAGATTGAAGGCATCGGACACCATCCGGTTTGCAACCATCACTGCCATTCTGGTGGTGGGTTTCATCTTCTACCGCATGTTGCTCGATCCGTCGGTTGACGCCATTGAAGCTGTCGAACCCGCCAAGACCGGTTTCCTGGGTGGACTTGGCATGCCGATCATCTTTTCCTGGCTGGTGGGTGGCCTGTTTGCTGCCGGCATTGCCTGGGTTATCGGCAAAGTCGCGCTCGGTCTGCGCTCAGATTATTTTGCCATCGCGACGCTCGGTATTTCCGAAATCATCGTCGCCGTTCTGAAGAACGAGGACTGGCTGACGCGCGGTGTGAAAAACGTCAACGGTCTGCCGCGCCCGGTGCCTTACGAAATCGAGGTGCAGCAATCTCCCTTCTACCAGGGCATCGCCGAGTCGCTTGGCGTCACCGTGGTGGAGTTTTCATCGCTATTCGTCAAGCTGTGTTATTCGGCGCTGTTTCTTATTGTGTTGCTGATCATTTTCTATCTGTCCCAGAAAGCGCTGAATGCGCCGTGGGGACGCATGATGCGGGCCATCAGAGACAATGAAACCGCGGCCAATGCGATGGGCAAACATGTCACCGGACGTCACTTGCAGGTGTTCATTCTTGGCTCGGCTGTCATCGGCATTGCCGGTGCGATGCTGACCACCCTGGACGGCCAGTTCACCCCAACCTCCTATCAGCCATTGCGCTTTACCTTCCTGGTTTGGGTCATGGTCATCGTCGGCGGTTCCGGCAACAATCTGGGTTCGATTTTGGGTGGTTTCTTCATCTGGTTCTTCTGGATCGAAGCCGAACCTATCGGGCTGTGGATGATGGAGTTCATCACGTCGGGCATGGCTGCTGACAACGCGCTGCGTCTTCATCTGATCGAAAGCGCACCGCATATGCGGTTGATCATGATGGGCGTCATTCTGCTGTTGGTGCTGCGGTTCAGCGCGCGCGGAATTTTGCCGGAGCAGAATCGGCAATCCGCGGGATAGCTCCGCATGAATCCGGCGTTACAACGGGTCTCCACCGCCAGATTTTGTTGTGATTGAGACCCAAAATGATAATGTGACTGGCGTCTTACTGTAGCCAAATCCACATCGAGTATCGGGGTAATTCTCCATGTTTTCAGATCGCATTGAAGGCAAATGGATTTCACTGTTTGCCCAGGTGTTCGAGCTCTCCGGCGTACAGCCCGGCGACGAAATTGTGGTGCTGTCGGAAACCCAGAGCCGCAACATCAATGTCCATCTCAGTGAGCTGGCCCTAATCCAGCTTGGGGCCAAACCGGTGCATGTGGTGGTTGCCACACCGACACAGACCGCGGCCGTACCAATCCGCTCAACTGGCGCGTCAGCCGCGCTGGCAAGCCACACGCCCGCCATAGCAGCGCTGATGTTCGGTGGCCTGATTATCGACTGTACATTGGAAGGCTTGCTGCATGCACCGGAATTGCCAAAGATTCTAAAGGCCGGCAGCCGGGTCCTGATGATTTCAAACGAACATCCGGAAATTCTGGAACGCGTTGGCAGCGACGTCGGCCTGAAAGACCGCGTCAAGGCCGGAATGAAATGGATGCGCAGTGCCAAGCAGATGCGGGTCACGTCGTCCGCGGGCACCGATCTCAATATCAGCCTGGAAGGCGCCGTCGTTGGTGGCGGATGGGGCTTCACCACAACACCAGGCACCATCACCAATTGGCCAGGCGGCCTGTGCCTGGCTTTCCCAGCCCGCAACAGCGTCAACGGCACGTTGGTGTTGGCGACCGGCGATCAGAACCTGACATTCAAGCGGTATATCGAACAGCCGATCCATCTGACTCTGGAGAACGACTATGTCCGCGACATCAAGGGCGGTGGACTGGATGGCGAACTGATGCGCGAAGCCATGGCGGTTTGGCAGGATGAAGATGCCTATGCCACGTCCCATGTCGGCTGGGGCATGAACAACCAGGCCAAGTGGGTGTCCATGGCCCATTACGACAAGAGTGACCACAACGGCACCGAACAACGGGTGTTTGCCGGCAACTTCCTGTTTTCCACGGGCGCCAATGAAATCGCTCAACGCTATTCGCTTGGCCACTTCGACCTGCCGATGAAGAATTGCTCCATCCAGTTGGATGGTGTCGACGTCGTGGTCGACGGCAAGCTGGTCGAAGATCTGGCATGACGTCTTCCTTCAACTCATACGGCAGTGGCCCCGCTGTCATCTTTCTGCACGGCGTGGGCAGTGGTAAGGAAGGGTGGCAACACCAGATCAAGCCTGTCACTGATATGGGACGCCAGTTTGTGGCCATCGATGCTCCAGGTTTTGGTGGCACGGCCCTGCCCACCAAGGCCGGCTTCAAGCCCCATGTTGAAGGCGTTCTGGCCGTGATGGATCAACTCAACTTGCGGACAGCTGTCATCTGCGGCCACTCGCTTGGAGGCATGACTGCTCAGGAGATTTACTGTGCGGCTCCTGACCGGGTGTCGGGGCTGATCCTGTCAGCCACCAGCCCGGCCTTTGGCAAGCCCGATGGCGACTTTCAAAAGAAATTTCTCCAAGACCGTTTCGCGCCGATTGATGCCGGCCTGTCGATGGAAGAATTTGCCCACCAGTTTTCGCCCAAACTGGTGGGACCAGCGCCTCGCAGCGGCGCCATCGACGAGATCATTGCCGTGATGAGCCATGTGCCCATCGACAGCTACCGTCTTGCCATGCGGACAATAACTGGGTTTGACCAGCGTGCGAACCTGCCCAACATCAAGGTGCCAACGCTCCTGATTGCGGGTGAAAACGACACCAATGCGCCAGCACCCATGATGGAAAAAATGGCCAGCAAAATAAACGGCGCACAATATGCTCTATTGCCAGGCACAGGCCATATGGCTCCAATAGAAGCTCCCGACATGTTCAATCAGCACCTGGCTGACTTTCTCAATCGAGTGGACCAAGCATGAGTTCGAATATCATCACCAAGGCAACTGCTGACAGCACACCAGACGAACTTGTCGCTCTGGCCAAACGGCTTGGAAAGGAGCTGTTTGCAGATCGCGCTGCCGAATATGATCGCAAGGCCGAGTTCCCGACGGAAAACTACAAGGACCTGCATGCTGCTGGCCTGCTGGCACTGACAATTCCATCCGAATATGGCGGTGTCGGCGCCTCCTATGAGACCTATTGTCGGGTATCGGCTGAATTGGGCAGATGGTGCGGTGCTACAGCTTTGACGCTCAACATGCATGCGCAGACCATGTTCTGGACCGGCGCAATGTATGATGATCTGGTTCAAGACGACGAGGACAAAGAAGCTCGAAAACAGCAAAACGAACGCCGGGCCAAGCTCTATAGGGAAGTCATCGAAGAGGGAGCGATTTTTGCGCAACCATTTTCCGAGCCCAACACCGCCGCTGCCGCCGGAAAAGCGCCGTTCGGCACGACAGCCCGCAAGGTCGAAGGCGGTTGGATCGTCAATGGATTGAAACACTTTGCCTCCCTGTCGGGCGCGGCAAAGTATTACTCAATGATCTGCACCATAGAGACGGACGAAGGGGACGCGCGCAGCAAGAACGCGGTCTACATCTGTGTTCCGGCGGACGCTGAAGGTTTTGAGATCATCGGCGACTGGGATCCCGTTGGCATGCGCGCGACTGTGTCTCGTGGCTTGAAGATGACCGAAGCCTTCGTACCCGATGATTTGGCATTGTTGCCGCCGGGCACATACTACCGCCTGGCACTGACCTGGCCGCACATGTTCTTCACACTGAGCCCAAGCTATATGGGCATCTCCCAGGGTGCGTTTGACTTCACCATTGCCTATCTGCGTGGCGAAGTTCCCGGCGTACATGGCACAATGCGCGATATACCGGTTAAACAACATTCAGTCGCGCAGATGCGCCTGAAGCTGGAGCAATCCCTGGCGCTGTTTGAAACGACCATTGCGCAGGCCGGTCCATCACCATCCAAGACCGAACAGATGCGTGCCTATGCAGCCCAGTACACGATCATGGAAAACGCTCAGGAAATCTGTGCGTTGGCGCTGCGCACCTGCGGCGGTCGTACTCTGTTGAAGAGTTTCCCCCTCGAGCGCATGTATCGCGAAAGCCGTTGCGGTTCCTTGATGCTGCCCTGGACAGCGGAGATCGCTGAACAACGTCTCGGTGTGGAGAGCCTCTACAACGCCCAGCTTGCCAATCACTGATCCACCACCATGTATTTGAATCGCCAGATCGAAAAACATGCTGCGCAAACGCCGGAAGCCGCAGCTGTGCTTTTTGGCGATGTCCGGATCAGCTTTGCCGACCTTCAGGCGTCATCGGAAAGGGCGGCTGTGGCTCTGCAGGACAGCTTTGGCGTTAAGGCGGGTGACCGTGTCACTTATCTGGGGCTCAACCATCCCGACATGCTGGTTGTTCTTTTGGCCTGCGAACGCATTGGAGCGATTTTCAATCCTCTCAACAGCCGTCTCGCACCTGCGGAATATGCCTATCTGCTGGAAGATGCCGAGCCGAGCCTGTTGATTGCCGACCAAACCTTTTGGGACCTTGCGTCGGATCTGGCGGGCGAGAACCTTCCGCTCGTGAAACCAGACCAGATCCATGCCGAGTTGCATGACGAGGCAGGGCCCATCCCGGAAATCAACGACGAAGAAGCTCTGCTGCTCGTCTACACGTCAGGCACAACCGGTCGTCCAAAAGGCGTGGTGCTCAGCCGCAAAGCCGTGGTTGCCAATATCATCAATTGCCAGCACCTCTACAATTTTGAACCAGGCCAGAGAGTTCAAATCACCCTACCTCTGTTTCATGTGGGCGGGCTGTGCATCCTGTTGCTGCCGGCCCTCACCCTTGGCGCAACCATCTATCTGCATCAAAAATTCGATCCCGTCGCCACACTGGCAGAAATTGCTGAACAGGACATCACGACATCGATTTTCGTGCCAGCTCAGATGGCAGCCATGATGGGGCTGCCGCAATGGGACACAACAGACCTGTCATCGATGCACTATGTGGTCGTGGGATCATCGATCATTCCCCTGCCGCAAATTCAAAACTTCCACGCAAGGGACATTCCCGTCAGCCAACTTTACGGTGCCACTGAAACGGGTCCTGGTGCGATTGGCCTCGAAATCGCCAATGCGATGAACAAGGAGGGCAGCGCTGGCACCCCAGTGAAGAATTGCGACATCGAAGTGCGGGACGATCAACGCCGTTCACTGCCGGTGGGCGAGCATGGTGATATTTGGGTACGGGGCGAGAATATACTGAGCCGCTACTGGCGCAACGAGGGCGAGACTGCCAAAGTTCTGATCGATGGTTGGTACAATACCGGCGACATTGGTTATGTCGACGCAGATGATCACTACTGGATCGTCGACCGTTCCAAGGATGTCATCATTTCGGGCGGTGAGAACATTTATCCCGCGGAGGTCGAGGCTGCTTCGCTGGAACATCCGGAAATTGCGGCAATCGCCGTTGTCGGTCGTCAGGATGCAAAATGGGGTGAGACGCCTGTCGCCGCCGTGGAACTGACTCCCGACGCTGAATTGGACCTGGAAAGCTACCAATCTTTCCTCAATGACCACTTGGCCCGTTACAAGCACCCGAAGGAATTGCTGGTGATGGCACAATTGCCGCGCAACGGGATGGGCAAGATTGAAAAATCGGTTCTGCGGAAGCAGGTCAACAAATAAAGCTGCCCCATTGACCCCCTCAACAATCGGCCTTTCAATGCGAGGAGCAATTCGGGAGGACTGTTTTCATGGCGATTTGTGCGTTGGGCTATCTCGGAGTGCGCTCCGACAAGCTTGAAGACTGGTCCAGTTTCGCCAGCGGATTGCTGGGCATGCAACAGGTCGACCAAGGTGGCCAAGCCCTTTCCTTTCGCATGGACGACCGCAAACAACGCTTTGTCGTGTCAAATGAACCGGGCGAAACCCTTGCGTTCATGGGCTGGGAAGTAGAAAAGGCCGCCGATCTCGAATTCTACGCCGCGCGGCTGGACGCCGCCGATATTGAGGTTAGGTGGGGCAGTTCAGAACTTGCTGACAGGCGGTTTGTCGAACGCATGCTGGTTTGCCATGACCCTGACGGCAATTGCGTGGAACTGTTCCACAATCCGATGATCAGCAGCGACCCTTTTAAACCGGGTCGTCCCATTACAGGCTTCAAGACGGGACCGCTGGGCATGGGGCATGCGGTATTGCACGTGATCAACGCGGACAGTCTGCTCTGGTTTTACCGAGATCTTCTGGAATTCAAGGTCAGCGACTACGGTCTCAGCCCCTACCCGCTCTATTTTTTCCACGTCAACGGCCGGCACCACTCCTTTGCGATGATCGGCACCGGCCGCCGCGGCTTTCATCATTTTATGGTCGAGTTCCTGAACATGGATGACGTCGGCCAGGGGTACGATCTCGCTCAGTTGGAAGACGACCGGGTGGCCTTCACACTTGGCAAACACACCAATGACTGGATGATGTCCTATTACGCCAATACCCCATCGGATTTCTTTATTGAATCGGGCTGGGGTGGACGTGAAATCAATCCAGCAACCTGGGAACCGCATGAGACCTTTGTCGGGCCCAGCTTCTGGGGACATGAAAGGCTTTATTTGCCAGAAGATTCCAACACGCGCAGACGGTTGCGCGAGATGCGCCTGGAAACCGCGAGGGAAGGAAAGCAAACGCCGCTGGTGATTGACTGCCCCTGGCTCTACAGCGAACTGGCGCGCCCGGTGACTGCCAAAAACTGATGCGGGGAATTTCGACAACATGAGCAACAAACCTGATGTTGCAATCGTCGGCTATGGCCCCACCGGTGCGACGCTTGCAAACCTGCTGGGACAGTACGGCCTCCAGGTGTTGGTGATTGAGCGCGAAGCCCAGATTTATGACCTGCCGCGTGCAGTGCATTTCGACGATGAAATCATGCGCATATTTCAAAGCGCCGGTATCGCCGATGAACTCTTGCAAAAGGTGCGGGTCAATCCCGGCATGCGCTTTGTCGACCCTGACGGCAAGCTGCTACTCGACTGGCCAAGGCCAGCCGGTATCGGCCCACAGGGTTGGAACACCAGTTACCGCTTCCATCAACCTGACCTGGAGCGGATCCTGCGCAAGTCCATCGAGAACATGGAAACAGTGACAACCTTGTGCGGTCACAAGGTCACCGAGCTGAAGCAAACCGACGAATATGTGACCTTGACCGTCGAGCGGTCCGATGGCGTTGGCGATCCGATCGAATTTGAAGCCGACTACGTTGTGGGTTGCGATGGGGCTCGTTCCCTCGTGCGCTCCGTAATTGGCAGCAACATGGAGGACTTTGGCTTCCACGAAAAGTGGCTTGTCGTTGATGTACTGCTGACACGACCCCGTCCCGATTTGGGCGATTATTCGATCCAACACTGCGATCCAGAACGTTCGGCAACCTATGTGCGGGGTCCTGAAAATCGGCGTCGCTGGGAGATATCACTGACACAACAGGACCAGGAGCTCGACTTCTCGGATAGGGATGTCATCTGGGGTCTCATCGACCGCTGGATCACGCCACGGGACGCTGAGCTGGAGCGCCACGCCGTCTATGAATTCCGCTCGGTTGTGGCCAAGAAATGGAGGCACGGTAGATTGCTCCTGGCCGGAGACGCAGCCCATCAGATGCCGCCGTTCATGGGACAGGGCCTCTGTGCAGGCACCAGGGACGCCGCCAATCTGGCTTGGAAACTGGCAGCTTGTATCAAGGACGGCACGCCACCTTCATTGCTCGACAGTTATGAATCAGAACGCCGGCCTCACGTCAGTCAATTCGTACAGATGTCGATGCGACTCGGTGGTCTGATCAATGCCAGCAAAACGCAAGAGGCACTCGCCGCCGCCTTCCCTCAGGCAGATGGGTCCGCGCGCTTGGCCAGTCTTTATCCGCCCCTCGGTCCGGGCCTTGGACCAAAAGGCCAGGAAGTTGAAAGCCGACTGTCTTCTCAACTCATTTTATCGACGGATGAGAAGCTGGACGACCTTGTTGGATTTGGACCGGCACTGTTGCTCGATGATCAAGCGCAAACGATCGACACAAACGCATTCGATGGATATGTGCTGTTAGCAAGCGAGGAAAAGGTGGTGCAGGACTATCTCGCTGAACAACAAGCCATTGCGTTGTTGATACGTCCCGATCGATACATTTTTGGCAAGGCAACGTCCCAAAATGATGTAACCCGGCTAATTTCGGAGTGGCGCCAAGCCATGCACTAAGATCGCCTTCGACCCGTTTTCTTTCATCGTCACACAATTCGTGAACGCCCTGCCCGCTTTTCGTCTCAATCATTTGTGATCGTTACCAGAACGAATACCAATGGAGGGCAACCCATGCGCGCAGCATTCATCGTTTTGACCGCAACCCTATTTCTCACCGCCTGTAACGCAACCCAACGGGGCGCCGCGGTGGGCGCAGGTGTGGGCGCCACTGCCGGTGCCGTGCTGACAGGAACCCCAACCGGTGCAGCTGTTGGCGCCACAGCCGGCGGCCTTGCCGGCGCATTGATCGGACGCGCCTCCGAAGATGGCAAATGCCGCTACCGCGACCGTCGTGGACGCACCTATATTGCTGACTGCTGATTTGATTTCGCGATGCCATGGGAGCTAACCTGTTCCCATGACGCACCGAAATTTCAAAGTCAGAGCACTCGGCGAAATCGCCATCCGGTGTGCCGCCATGGAAGCAATGGTGGCCTTTTACCGGGACATCATTGGACTTGAAGTGCTCACTGGCGGTCATCGCGACTCCATCACCTTCTTCAAGATTTCCGAAGGCTTTGACGGCCACACGAGCGTGCTGGCACTGTTTCGGAACGATGCCGGCAATCCGGCCGTGCATGAACGATCAGACCGGAGCCCCCATACGGGTGCCCATTCCTCCCTGCATCACTTGGCCCTCAGCCTCCCGTTCGATGAACAACAGGCCGTGATGGACTGGTACGACGCCAATGGCATTGACTACCATGTCGAGGAATTTGGCTGGATCGGTTGGCGGGGAATTTTCGCCAAGGACCCTGAGGGCAACACCGTGGAACTCGTCGCCTACGACGAAAGCATGTTGGCCACCAACCGCTAGCCTTCTCGGAACGCTCGACTGAAGGAATCGGTGAACGGCTTCACGAGATACTCCAGGAATGTCCGGTCTTCCGTCTCGATGAAGGTTTCCACTGGCATGCCTGGGAATATGCGATCTCGTTCAAAGTTATCGGGCAACACATCTGCAATCTTCAATCGCGCAGTGTAGTAAGGTTCGCTGCTGCGCTGATCCACCAACCGGTCAGCCGACACATAGATAACCTCGCCAGCAACTTCTGGCGTCGTACGGGCATTCAAGGAGGAAAAGCGCAGGCTCGCTTCCTGACCCACCACAACAGAATCGACATCGGCGGGATCGAGGCGGGCCTCGACAATCAAATCCCCACCGACGGGCAAAATGACAAACAAGTCCTCGCCCTGACGCACCACACTGCCGGGTGTATTTTTGTGGATTTTGACGACAATACCGTCGGATGGTGCTCGCACCACGATGCGGTTGAGCACATTTTCAGCACCAACCAACCGTTCCTGAAGATCCGTCATCTGCTGGCGCAGGTCGTTCAGCGCCGTCGCTGCGGTTTCGGCAGCCTGCGCGTCCAGGCGCAATTTGCGTTCCTCGGCCAGAAGGATCGAAGAACGGGCACGCCCCTTGCTGGCAACCAGCTCCCCCAACAGACCCTCAAGTTGCGAACGGGACCGCTGCAAAACCAGCACTTCCGACCGGCGGGTTAGCTTCTGATCGACCAGCTTCTGTTTGACGGCCAATTCCTCCTCGATCACCTCAATCTGCTTGCGGGCAGAACTGATCTGGACCTCGATGCCACTGATCTGCTGATCCAGCGCCTCAATCTGCTGATCGATGATCTTCAGATCGGCGTCGTAGCGGGCGCGACGCTTCTGGCGTTCTCCCAACTGTTCAGCAAGTTCGTTTTCAAGGCCCGCTGCCTTGGCATCAGAAACCAGCTTTTCAGAAAACACCACATCAACGCCGTCTCGCTCTGCTTCCAGACGCTCGGCTTTGGCCTGCATGACCAACANGCCCTTGGTCAATCGGTCGCGCTCCACCTGTACCCGAGTTGGATCCAGTTTCAANAGCGATTGTCCTTTGGTGACCGTCTCGCCTTCGCTGACAAGAATGCTCTCAATGATGCCGCCTTCCAGGTGCTGCACATTGAAGTTCTGACCACTGGCGGTGACCACGCCATTCGCAACGGCCGCGCCGGATAACGGCGCATTGGCGGCCCAATAGCCGAAGCCAGCCACCGATGCGATCAAGATGACAAGGCCAAAAACAGCCGGGCCCAGGGTCGTGGTACGCACCTGACTCGCCCAGTTGTTTTCGGCCGATTTGGACGAGGTCTTCGACATTTGGCTGATCATTTTCGCATGTTCGGCATTACCGGGCACCGCTTGCGAAGCCGGCACTTTTTTGACCGCGATCTTTCCAAGTTCCTGGCTCATCACTTACTCCCCATTGCTTTGGCTTTCGGTACTGCCGACTGGGCTTTCTGGGCCTCTGCCAGGCTTTGACGCCGTTGCTGCAAGATTTGCGCAAACTCTTCGCGGGTTCCCAGATAATCCAGAGAACCAGAGTGCAAACGTAGGATTTGGTCGACGACGTTCAGTACTTGTTTGCGCTGGGTCACGATGATCACAGTCACACCTGCGGACCGTGTCGCAGCGAGCGCCTTTCGCAGGGCCAGTTCGCCATCATCGTCGAGATTGGCGTTAGGTTCGTCGAGCACCATAATCTTTGGATCGCCGTAAAAGGCACGAGCCAATCCGATGCGCTGTCGCTGACCTCCGGACAAACCAAGGCCTCCAGGGCCAATACGCGTATCATAGCCCTGTGGCAGGTTTTGAATCAGCGCATGTACCTGCGCCTTTCGAGCCGCATCCAGCACGGCAAGATCATCGGGCTGATCCGAAAGACGCGCAATGTTTTCCTTCACCGTACCAGGCAGCAATTCAACATCCTGGCTGAGATAGCCAATGTTGCGGCCCAACTGTTCATTGTTCCAGTTCTGCACTTCAGTGCCATCAATCCGGATAGTACCGGAATTCGGCTTTTGAACGCCAACAATCAATCGCGCCAAAGTTGACTTGCCCGAGCCGGAAGGGCCCACCACGCCCAAAACCGTTCCTGGCTGTAGCTCAAAACTGATGCGGTTCAATATAGGTGCAGCACCCATCCCGCTCGGGTTCAAGACCAACGCATCCTTCACGGTAATATGGCCATCAGGTTCCTGCATCAGGGTCTTGGCTTCATCAGCATCGCCAGAATGTTTGGCCAGCGCAGCTTTCAAGGCCCGCCATGATTCAAGTGTCATGGCAAAGTGGCGCCATCCACCAATCACCTGATCGATCGGTTGCAGCGCCCGGCCGGAAATAATGGAAGCCGCGAAAATCATACCGGCGGTCATTTCATAGTTGAGCACCAGCAGCGCCCCAACGCCCAAAATTGCGATCTGCAAACCCATACGAAAGGCACGGGAGATGCCTGTCATGATTGCGCTGCGGAAATCGACGGTGCCCTGATGGATCAGTGCCTGAGAATTATTGCGGCCCCACAAGCGAACACCATCTTGGGTCATGCCCATCGACTGCAACGTCTGAGCGTTGCGTGCCAGGCTTTGGGCCATGGACATGGCCGAACCCAGGTTCTCCGAAGCCCGGTTGGATGCCCCCCGCGACAAGCGTTGATTGATGATTGCAAGGACAAACAGAACAGCTGCACCGGCGAGGGTGAGCCAGAACAGGGTGGGATGAATGATGTAAAGGATCGCAATAAAGATGGGAGCGAAAGGAAAGTCGAGCAACGCAAAGAGCATGCGCGATGAGATGAATTGGCGAACGGTGGCGAGATGGCGAACGGTTTCAACATCGGTCTCACCGTTTCGGCTGCGTTCCATGGAGGCCAATAGTGCATCGGTGCCAAGATCCGCTTCCAAGCGCGCTCCGGCCCGGCTCGCAAGGACCGACCGAACGGCTTCCAACAGACCCAGCACGACGAGAGCGCCGCCGGCTATGATCGACAGAAACAGCAGCGTATCCATGCTGCGCGACGGCAGGATACGGTCATAGATCTGCAGCATGTAAAGCGGCATCGCCAGCAACAGCAGATTAACGACCAAGGAGAACGCGGCCAGCAGGAACAAAACCCGACGGAAATGCGATCTTGCGCGATCTAGGTTCTTCATATCTGCCCCCAATTCATTGCGATGATCGAACTGCTCGATCCGCTTGGTTTCTTGCTGTGGTCACCCCAGGCCAGTCGGATTGAACTGGAAAGCAGCGAATCGCCGCCTGAATCAGATTCTGGCCCGGCCATAGATTACCTTTTGCCGACTTAACGCGTCATTAAGATGGTGCCGTGGCCTTAGGCCATTGTGAGCCCCTTGAAATGCAAAAGGCCCCGCGAAAATCCGCGAGGCCTTCCCAATCAGATTACCGTTGATCCCAGTTCACATACTGGATCAACCCAAGGACAGACTTCCTACTTCTTTGTCAGAGCGTCGCGGATTTCCGTCAGCAGCACAATATCTTCTGGCGGAGGTGCAGGCGCCGCCGGCGCTGGCTCTTCCTCTGGCTTTTCCATGCTCGCCTTGATGCGGTTCACATAGCGCACCATCAGGAAGATGATAAAGGCGATAATGATGAAATTGATGACCACGGTGATGAAGCTACCGTAGGCGAGCACTGCACCTTGTTTCTTGGCTTCTTCGAGTGACGTTGCGGTGACTTCAGAAGACAATGCCAGGAAGTAGTTCGAGAAGTCCAAACCACCAAAGATGGAACCAACCACCGGCATGATGACGTCACCAACAAGTGACTTGGTAATCAATGCAAATGCACCGCCGATAATAACACCCACGGCCAGGTCCATTACATTGCCCTTGGCAATAAACTCTTTAAATTCGTTCAGCATTTTTCTCCCCTTTTGGTTTGTTCACCGAACAGTTCCCACTAACCCATCTTTGCGCATCAATTCGCGGATCGGTTACTTCGCTTAGACTATAGTCGACCAATTTATGCAAGATTTGAATTGGACCCATCGAATTCCTCAACAGATGGCCGCGATCGGACTCAAGCTGGACAGATCAAGTCTATTGTGTTGAAAACATTGACACAGAACTGCTGATGGGAGGACGACATGCAGGGCTGGGGCATTGTACTTGCCGCTGTAGCGTATCTGCTGTTCCTGTTCGTGGTGGCCAGTTACGGCGATCGCCGACTATCGAGTCGTGCTCGCAACCAACCAACAACCACCTCCCGCTCGGCCATATATGCGCTCAGCTTGGCCATTTATTGTACCTCTTGGACGTTCTTTGGTTCGGTTGGTCTGGCGTCCAAATCCGGCCTCGATTTTCTCGCCATCTATCTGGGTCCAATCCTGATGATCACGGTGGGCTATCCGCTGTTTTCCCACATTGTGGCCGTGGCCAAACGGGAACGCATCACGTCGATCGCCGACTTCATAGCGTCCCGTTACGGCAAGAGTGCGTCGGTGGGCGCCTTTGCAGCCGTCATCGCAGTGCTCGGCACCGTGCCGTATATTGCGCTCCAGCTGAAAGCGATTTCCACCACAGTTGACACCATGATTGTCCGTGCGGAACCCAGCGTATTGGGACTCGGCGGGTCACCGGTCGACACGTCCTTCTTTGTCTCCGTTTTGTTGGCTTTGTTCGCTGTCCTCTTCGGCACGCGCAATACGGATGCTACTGAACATCATGACGGCTTGATGTTGGCGGTGGCGACTGAGTCGATCGTCAAACTGGTTGCATTTCTGGCGATTGGCCTGTTTGCAACGTTCTACCTTTTTGGCGGCATCGGTGACCTGGTCCAACAGGCGCAGGAATCGGACTATGTCTCGAACACATTTTCGTTCGGCATCCATCCATCCAGGTTCCTCGTCTATACGCTGCTGAGCTTCGGCGCGTTCGTTCTTCTGCCGCGACAGTTTCACGTCGGTATCGTTGAAAACCATTCCAACAATGAGTTGAAAACCGCGCGCTGGATGTTCCCTCTATATCTGGTGCTGATCAATCTGTTCGTCATTCCAGTCGCCATTGCCGGCATGCTGACTTTCGGCGGTTCGGTCGATGCGGACACCTATGTTTTGGCACTGCCGCTCGAAAATGAGGCCTGGACAATCTCGTTCCTGGTTTTTGTCGGCGGCCTCTCCGCCGCGACGGCGATGGTCATCGTAGCCTGTGTAGCGTTGGCGATCATGATCTCCAACAACCTCGTGCTGCCACTGTTTCTGCGACTGGACCGGGTGGACAAGCAAACGGGGCTTCGTCCCGTCGCAGACATGTCGGACAAATTGCTGATCATCCGACGCACGGCCATCTTCGTCATCCTGGGCTTGGCCTATACTTATTATCAGGTGGCAGGCGATTCGGCCGCTTTGGCCTCCATCGGTTTGCTTTCATTTGCCGCATTGGCACAGTTTGCGCCCTCATTCTTCATCGGCCTGTTTTGGCGTCGCCCCACCTCGACGGGCGCACTCTGGGGCATGGGGACAGGTTTTGCAGTCTGGTTTTATACGCTGTTCCTGCCGACCATTCTGGGCAGCGGCGCACCGCTGTTGGTCGATGGTCCTTTTGGTTTGAGTTGGTTGCGACCGCAGGGGCTGTTCGGCGTTGATGCTGAACCGCTCAATCACGGCGTGATGTTCAGTCTGTTGGCCAACACTTTGGCGCTGGTCATTGCGAGCTATGTCCGCAAACCATTAACGATCGAGCGCATGCAAGCAGGCACGTTTTCGATGCGCGGCAAGCTCGCACTGACGACACCAGAGCATGATGGTCGTGTTGTAACGATCGCTGAATTGAAGCACTCCGTCGGCAGCTATCTGGGTCGCGAGCGCACCAATCGCGCCTTTGACAATTATTTCGTTCAACGTGACACGCAAGTCAGCAACCGAGATCTAGCCGATGACGATCTCATCGCTTATGCCGAGCAATTGCTCGCCAGCGCGATTGGTGCGGCTTCTTCACGTCTGGTGATGTCTTTGCTGCTTCAAAAACACGCGCCATCTGAGGAATCGACAATTCGGCTTCTGGGCGACGCGTCCGAGGCTCTCCAATACAACCGGGACCTGCTGCAAACCGCGCTGGATCAGGTTGAACAGGGAATCTGCGTGTTCGACGCGGAGTTCCGGCTGTCCAGTTGGAACCGGCAATTCCGTGTTCTACTCGACTTGCCAGCAGAACTCGGCCAGGTCGGAACGCCACTTTCCACCCTCTGTCAGGCCATATCAGCCAACCTACATGGCGACCAATCAGACCCGGAAAAATTCATTAAAGACCTGTTGGAGACCGATAAACCATTGGTCATCACGCACACGGTATCGGGCCGCATCATCGAGACCCAAACCAACGCGATGCCCAATGGAGGCCTGGTTGTCTCCTGGGCAGACACGACCGAGAGAGCTAATGCCGCTCGGGCATTGACGATGGCCAACGAAACCCTCGAGCGACGGGTTAAAGAACGGACTGAAGAACTGACCCAGCTCAACGAAGATTTGGCGAAGGCACGCGAATTGGCCGAAGCCGCCAATATTGGCAAAACCAAATTCCTGGCAGCCGTCGGACACGACATTCTGCAGCCTCTGAATGCTGCACGTCTGTACACCTCCAGTCTGGTGGAGGAATTGGATGGCAGCCCAACTCAGAAGCTGGCCGGCAATGTCGACAACGCCCTGGAGAGCGTTGAGGACATTTTGGGTGCGGTCCTGGCGATCTCGAGGCTCGACGCCGGAGCGCTGACACCAAATCTGACGGTATTCCCAATTTCACGGCTGCTTGACCGCCTCGAACAGGAATTCCTGCCGATTACCCAGGCCAAGGGCTTGAAGCTCATCGTACGCCGCAACGAGTTCAGCGTGCGCTCCGACTACAGCCTCTTGCGTCGATTGCTCCAGAATCTGATTTCCAATGCAATCAAATACACGGAACACGGGGCTGTCACCATCGACGCACGGGTGAAGCGCAACACGCTGGTCATGGAAGTCAGTGACACCGGCATAGGTATGAAAAAGGCCGACCTTGAAGCAATCTTCCAGGAGTTCCATCGCCTCGAACAGGGCAAGAAAGCAGCTCCTGGACTGGGGCTTGGTCTGTCCATTGTCCGGCGCCTGGCTTCGACCCTGGAACACGAAATGGATGTGGAAACGGAAGCTGGAAAGGGCTCGACTTTCAAAATCACATTGCCTTTGGCCATTGCTAAGCCTGAAGCGAGCGCTCCGGAAAAAGAGGCGAAGCCATCGGGATTCGATGTCTCCGACCTGGTGATCATTTGCATCGACAATGACGAAACCATTTTGGATGGCATGCGTGCGCTCATGTCACGCTGGGGTTGCACCTTGCATCTGTTCCAGGACCACAGCTCACTGATGAAGGAAATTGATACCATTCAGCCGGACGTGATCCTTGCCGATTATCATCTCGACAACCAAAACGGATTGGAAGTGATCGCATCTGTTCGCGCCGCCACCGACCATAATCTCCCCGCAACACTGATCACTGCTGACCGCAGTGCCGCCGTGCGCAGCGCCGCTCGGACCTTGAACATCACTGTTTTAAACAAGCCGCTGAAACCCGCGGCTCTGCGCGCATTCCTGACCCAGTTGGTCAATCAAAGTGGTGCGCGCACCGCCGCTGAATAGGAACCGGTTCTAACCGATGCTGTGATCACCGATGGCATCGGATCCCAGTTTGGATAACTGGATGACTGCCTGCGTGCGACTATCGACATTCAGCTTCTGTAACACCGCAGAGACATGGGCCTTGACGGTTGCCTCAGACACGCTCAATTCGTAGGCGATCTGCTTGTTGAGCAAGCCGCGTGAAATCATTGACAGAACCCGCGTTTGTTGCGGCGTCAGCGTCGACAGCTTGGACAAAATGTCGGCAATTTCAGGGTCGGTCTCGGAAGCAAGATCCACATCTGCTGGCTTCCAAACATCCCCGCGCAGCACGCTGGAAATGGCTTCACGTATGGTCTCAATACCAGCAGACTTTGGCACAAAACCCGACGCTCCCAACTCCAGAGCCCTGCGAATAGTCGCCGGATCATCGCTGGCCGAAACGATCACCACTGGCATGGTGGCATGCTCTGCACGCAGCGCCATCAGACCGGAAAACCCGCTCACACCCGGCATTGACAGATCGAGCAGAACCAAATCGATATCGGGCGTCTCCAAGAGCTGTGCCTGAAGCTGTGCAAAGTCACCCGCTTCCAGAATAGCGGCCGGTCCGATACCCGCCATGCCGGCATCCAATCCGCCGCTCAGAGCCTGCCGCATGGCACCGCGAAACAACGGGTGATCATCCACAATGATCAGCGTGGCAACTGGTTCGGGGCTATTGTTCGGCATTGTTCTACTCGGTCTNGTTGTCCCAACAGCTTTTGGCCACCTTTTTCGTACGGAAATTGCCCCCAGAAGTCCATCGAACAATTGGTCGTAAGGCTTGCTCTTTTGTATAATTCGCGCCAAACCCAAACTCGTTGCGGAGGGCATTGGTACAGATGCGTTTAGACAATTGGACCCGCTTGTCCTGGTGGCAAAGAACCCGCCTGACGATGGTCGTGACGGTGTTGATTGCAGCCAGCCTGGCCATCTTGCTCGTTGCCCTGATATCGGCGCTAGAAGACTCAGAGTATCTGTCCTCCCTGACCTGGCTTTCCTTTACTGCGTTTCCGCTTGTCATCGTCGTAATCATCGCCACCTTGGCCCGCTTGCAAATGCGCATCAACATACGTTCTCCGCAAAATGCCGTGCTCAGCAGGAAAGACCAAAAATGAGCCTCGGAGAGCGCATACCTGACGAATCCACGCTGATTCAACAGCGCAATGCAACGACGCTGTATTGGGTCGCTCTGTTCAGTTTTCTGGGAGCGTTTTTCGTTTTCCTTTTGTTGCAAAGGCTTGGCCTGCCGGCTGAAATTGTCATCGGCTCGGTGTTGGTGATGACAGTGGTACTATGTGTCTGCCTAGCGTGGATCAGCCGAACAATGACCAGCCGGATGTTCTTCTTTGCAAACCGAGCACTTGGCCCATTCACATCCGGGTTGGGCAGCGCGACCGACTTCTTATCAGGTTCCTTGTTGATCCTGCTGTTTTCCGTCAGCCTAACCGGCAAAATGCTCTTGGCGACAGCCTTGCTGTTGGGCGTTTTGCTGCACGCAACATGCTTTTCGGCCAATATCCAGCGCGCCGGCGTTTTGAGCCTGCCCGGATTTTTCGCCTGGCGCATCGGCAGCAAATTCTCTGGTTATCTGGTGTTGCCACTGGTCACTGTCATCCTAATGGCGCTTGCCATGGCGGAGTTTCAGGTGGCTGGCGCTCTGCTACAGGTCATGACGGGTCTCACTGCCCAGCAGACGGTCTGGATCGTCATGCTGCTTGCGGTCCTGCCGAGCGTTTTTGGAGGATGGACCGGATTGTTGCTGGTTAATGCGGCCTTGGCCATCTGGATGCTGATTTGCGCACTGGTGCCTGCTTCGGCCACCGGTTTTCTGCCTTCGCTGTTACAATCGGACCAAGCCACAGACGCTATCGATACACCACTTCAGATACTTACGCTGGCTGAATCCCCGCTTCTTTTTACGGCGGGATCCTCCACATCCTGGCAAGTAGTGACCGTGCTGGTGCTGGCGGCAGGCTTCAGCGTACTGCCCCATGCGCTGTCGCGTCTATCAAGTAACGGTCGGCCCATTGATGCCATCGAATCGGTTGGTTGGTTGGCATTGGTTTGTTTTTTGATGCTCAGTGCCCTTCCGCTGTCAGTTGGCCTGATCGTCGCAGACCCAACCTCGGAAAGACTTTCTATCCTTTTGCAGAACCAGCCCATTCTGCAGATGTTGCCCTATTTCGTCATTTTGTTTGCAGCCCTCAATTGCCTGTCGGCAACCATTTTCACTTCGGCTGCATCCATCGTGCGCGCGACCAACCGGCTGCGTAACATCGACCCTGGAGAACAGTCTGTGTTCCTGACCCGGTTGATGGTGCTCATCCTGGCGGTTGGTCTGATCGCCTGGCCGGCAGAATTGACCCTGCCCACCGACGAATTGCTGGTTGGGGCGCTGATGCTGGGAGCCGGCGGATTGTTCGTACCTCTGATCGCCGGAATCTGGATTGGCTCCATTTCCAATTGGGCCCTCAATGCGTCGATAGCGCTCGGCGCTCTGGTCACCGCCTATTTGCTCTACCCGTTTGGGCCAACCCTGGGTCAACTGGACACACCGGTCGCCGCTGCTGCCATAGGCGCGGCTGCAGGTCTTGCAATTGTACTTGTGGACCGAGCCGTGCAAATGATCCGCAAGCAGCCAACCCGGTTGAACTCCAGCGCTCAGATGCTACGCCGCCACTGAGACGATTGAAGGACTTCAAAATTGACTCTGTTGATAGACCCCGGCTTCTTTGCTGACAACGAACCTTTCATCCGAGTCCACGAGCAGCAGTCTTGAACAACATGCTTGAAACCCAAAGATCTTTCGTCAACTCCTGGGAGTGTGACGAAAATTTCCACATGAACATCCAGTTCTACTGGAAGCGATTTGGCGACGCCGCGCAGATCTTTTTTCATCTGTCGCAAAACAATCCGCAACCCTGGATCGATCGGCATGTGCGCTATCATGGCGAGTTGCACATGGCCACCAACACGGTGGTTCGTTCCTGCCAAATCGCTTCAGAAAACCAAGTTGTTCATGAATTGATAAACGGTGATTCTGGTGAACTCTCCGCGACGGCAATCGACCTCTATGCCAATCCAGTTGGCAATAATGGACCCAAAATCGACGGCGCCAACGAAGCTGCGCTGCCCCGGAGTTTGCCAACCGAACCGTTGACCACCATTAATACCGACTCGGTAATTGCCTCGGGGCTCGGTGTGCTTTCCCACCGCTCGGTGATTACACCACTCGAGTGCGATCACCATGGCAACTTGCTCGACCAGTTCTATATCGCCCGCTTCAGCGATGCGGCTTCGCACTTGTGGAATCACCTCGGGGTCACCCGTGGCTGGATGCATGACAACAATTTGGGAACCGTCGCTGTTGAGATGAAAGCAACACGCCATGGGCATGTTCGCGTTGGCACCATGTTGGAAGCGGTCACTTGGCTTGAAGCGCTGGGCAACAAAACATTTTCCTTTCGTCATCAAATCAGCGATATGGCCAGTGGAAAAGCGCTTTACAGCGGTGCTGTTACCGCCTTGTTGATGGATCTTAATGCACGCCGAGCGGTGACGCTGCCCGACATGATGCGGGAGCAATTTGAGCAACGCTTGAGCCAAGCATGAATGGGAGAATTTCGGCATGAGTACCGATAGCGTCATTTACAAAATCACACCGCGCGTTGCTTGGGAAGAAGCCGAACGCAAAGGCCAATTCGAAGGTGCAGCGATCGACCTTCAGGACGGCTATATTCATTTTTCTTCTGCTGATCAGGTTGCTGAAACAGCCGCCAAACACTTTGCCGGTCAAGACGATTTGCTCCTGGTGGCTGTCGATGCCGCTTCATTGGGCGACGATTTGAAATGGGAAGTGTCCCGGGGCGGTGCCTTGTTTCCCCACCTCTATGCACATCTGTCGATGACCAGCGTTTTGTGGGCCCGCGCCATGCCTTTGTCGGATGATGGACAGCACACAATTCCAATGGAGTAACCGTGGCAGATCTTTACAAATATATTGGCAAGCAAGTGCTGTTCACGCTGGACCCCGAACAAGCCCACAAGGCTTCCATATTGGCGCTGCGCATGGGGATGCATCCCAAATTCGAGGCAGCGGTGAATCCACGCCTTTCGGTGAAGGTGGCGGGGATCGATTTTCCCAATCCGTTGGGCATGGCCGCCGGTTACGACAAGAATGGCGAAGTGCCGCAAGCCCTGCTGCAACTCGGCTTCGGGCACACGGAGGTCGGAACGGTCACGCCGAAATCTCAGCTGGGCAATCCCAAACCGCGTATCTTCCGGCTGCTTGAAGACGAAGGGGTGATCAACCGCCTTGGGTTCAACAGCGGCGGACACGCTGTTGCCAAAGCCAACCTGCTGAAATTGTCCAATTTCAAAGGTGTGGTTGGTATCAATCTTGGTGCCAACAAAACCAGTGAGGACTTCGCCGCTGACTATGTGACCGGTATACATGAATTCGCCGAACTGGCGACCTATTTCACCGTCAATATTTCCTCTCCCAATACGCCGGGACTGCGTGCGCTACAAGGAGCAGATCCGCTCACCGACCTGCTGCACCGTGTCAGCGATGCGCGCGCAGAGCAGCACGAAAGACTGGGCCGCAAAGTGCCACTGTTTCTCAAGATCGCTCCCGATCTCGACGATTCTGAACTTGATGATATCGCAAAAGCAATCGGTAATTCCGACTTCGACGCCTTAATCGTTTCCAACACGACCTTGTCCCGCGCGGGCTTGCAGTCACCCGTCAAAGAAGAAGTTGGCGGTTTGTCCGGCAAACCCTTGTTTGAGCCCTCAACGGTTATCCTCGCCAAAATGCGCCAGCGTTTGGGCACTTTGCTTCCCTTGGTCGGTGTAGGAGGCGTTCACAGCGCGGATACAGCTTTCAGCAAGCTCGAAGCCGGTGCAAGCCTGGTCCAACTCTATTCGGGAATGGTCTACGAAGGGCCGGGCCTACCCGGCAACATTTTGCGTGGTTTGGTCAAACGCCTGGAGCAGGAGGGCTTGGAGCACATTTCGCAGATTACTGGCCGTGCTGCCGATGACTGGGCGAAAGGTAAGTTTTAGACCCGAGCAAAAGTTTGGCGGCTGCGCACAGGCAAACGGGCGAGCAATGATAGGCCTCTCATGCCAAGGAACACCTCGAGCGAAAGCCACAGTCCATGATTGCCCCAAATTGGTGACGCCAACCACCAGGTCAGCCAGAAAGCGGCGAGCGACAGCAGCATCATGTTGCGCATATCGCTGGTCCAAGTAGCCCCAATGAAAACACCGTCCATCTGGAAGGCCAAGACACCAATCAATGCGGTCAATGCTGCCCAGATAAGGTAGATGCGCGCTTCCTCCCGCACCACGACGTTGGTTGTCAGCAGATCAATCACCAGCGGCCCACCGAACCAAAACACCGCGCTGGCACAAATCGCCAATCCGAAGCCCCAAGCCAGCGTCAGACGAACGGTGGAATCGAAGGCCGATTTGTGTTTGGCGCCCACGGCGCGACCGGCCAACTGTTCGGCGGCCGTTGCAAATCCGTCGAGGAAATACCCCGCAATCAGAAAGAAGTTCATCAAAACCGCATTGGCGGCAAGTGTCACTTCGCCAAACTTGGCGCCCTGCGCTGTAAAAAAGGCAAATGCCAGCAACAGACAAAAGGAGCGGATCATGATGTCAAAGTTGACGCCAACCAATTTCGCAAGCGCGGCGCGATCAAAAATGCTCCGTCTGGAAACGGGCCCCGCGCCCGAAAGGCGTTGCCAGGCAATGATCAGCCCAACCAAGACCGCCAGACCTTCAGCAAACACGGTCGCCCAGGCAACGCCTTCAATGCCCCAACCGAGATACAAGCCAAAAGCAATTGAAAGCACAACGTTGGTTCCATTGAGAACCAGTTGCAGGATAAGTCCCAACCAGGCTTGCCCAAGCCCCAATATCCAGCCCAAAACGCTGTAGTTGATGAGGGTTAGCGGTGCAGCGAGAATTCGGATCGTGAAATAGGCAATCGTTGCCTGCTCCACGGTGTCAGGCGCATCCATTGCCCAGAGGCCGATGTTCAATATGAACGGCGCCAGCAGCAGTACGCCAAATCCCAGAACCAGCGACAACAGCAAAGATCGAACCAATACGATCCGCTGTTCCTCGGTCTGCCCTGCCCCCAAAGCCTGCGCCACAAGTCCTGTTGTACTGGCCCGCAAGAAATTGAAGGTTGTGAAGATGATGTCGAAGATGATGGCGCCGACGGCCAGCCCACCCAGAAATGCGGGATCCCCTAACCGTCCCACGACACCTGTATCAACCAGGCCAAGCAAGGGCGTCGACAAATAGGCCAGCGTCGTTGGCACGGCGATGGCAAATACCGATTTATGGGTAACGGTGAAGGCCCGGCTTGGTTGTTCCATCGGGCGCAGCTATTGGCGTGGTGAGCGGAAACTAAGCAGGCGGATCAAAATGAAGGCGGGAATAACAACGGCAGCACCGAGGAACAGATATTCAAACGAGCTGTAAATGGCATCAAAGCCCAGATCCCAAAGCCGTTGGAAGAAGCGTGCAATGCCATCGTAAATGGTGCGCGGGGTCCAGCCAACCGCACTCATGACGATGCCAACGACAACCGATAATACAATCAGTTTGATGGCCACGCGTGCAGGCGTATCGCCGAGAAATCGATTGACCACATTGCTCATAGGAGAGACCTGCCTGGATAATTCCGTCGGACCAGCAAATAAGTCACCAGCCCTGATTCATCAAGAAGTTAAACTGTGGCGAAAAATGCGGCGATCATTGCGCCAGTGACCAAAAAGGTCAAAACGGTGCGCAGTTTCACAAACCACATGGCGAATGCACCACGCTCACCGGACAATGAATCCCAGGCGCCCTGCCCAGCAAACGCCAGAGCCTGAACCGCGAAAACATAGGGCGCGTCCAAAGCCAGACTGAACCAACCAACCAATGAAGGTACAATGGCGAAGATAAGCTCTCTTCGTGCTGGTTCCTCGCTGGCAAATTTCAGCGCCAGTCCCCAGCGGACGCCACCCAAGAACGACAAGATGACCGCACCATAGGTTTTCATGGCGTCGATGGCGACGGCGTAAAACTCAGATTCCGGCAGCAGCAGCCAAAGGCCCAAAGCCAGGAACGCAAAGGGAATGTACCCGGCCAGTGACAGGGCCCAGGCATTGCGGCGGGTAAGGGCAAGGTCCGTGGGCGTGGTCTTGCGGGCCGATCTTGTCAGATACTCGGTGATTGCCTTCATGGTCCCACTTTCCTTCCGGAGCCGTGATCAATCCTTGCCGAACACGACGCTGGCCAGCCAACCAGTTGCGATGGCCACAAACACTGCCAGAAACCCATAAAGCAAACTGTTCTTGTGAGCCAGATCATAGGTGAATTGCTCAAAGCCAATTTTCTTCACCGTCATTTCCTGGAACTTGGCGTTGAGGAACTTGCCCTGCTTGAACAAAAAGGCATGGGCTGTGTGTTTGCCGATCGGCACGTTGGCCGGCACGGCAAGTTTGGCCTTGAAGAGCGTAGGGCTGAGAAATTCTACGCCACCAATACGCTCCAAGAACAGGTTTTGTCTAACTTTCAATCGCGCCAGCGAATCGCGAAACACCTCAAGATCTTCACCAACACCCCCATCTTCCTCAGTGACAACATTAATGTTGTCGAGACCCAATTGCAGGATGCCGATGGAATCGTCGTCAGCAATTTCATGCAGTGCTTTGGTCGTCGCGACAGAATAGGATGACGGCACATCGCTGAAACGCATGGCCTCACCATTCACCCAAATGCCAAGGCGCCGCTCCTTGCGTCGAACCACGACCTCTTCTTTAGGGCCAAACAGCACCACCACAATGTCATAGCCACCAGCTTCCAAAAGCTCACGGTTGCCGCCTTCGATGGAACCGAAAATGACGATATCGGTTCCGTCAAAATTGGATGTGATTTCGACCGTTTCGCTGGACAGACCGATCTGGACGTCGGCACCGTCCGTGGCAGCCGCAAACGATGCAAAGGTCAGCGCAAAGAAGGTCGCAAGAGTTATCAGATACCGCATCAGTGTCCTCCCACGCCAATAGAGAACAGCTCAGTCGGTGTGTTGACGAGATCCCAGCCAAGGCGAATGCAGACAGCCAAAACGATCAACCCAAGTAGCGCCCGCAACTGCTCTCCGCGAAGTTTTTGGCCGGCCTGAGCGCCAAATTGGGCTCCAATCACACCGCCAACCATCAAGATCAGGGCCAGCACAATGTCGACCGTTTGGTTTGCCGCAGATTGAGCAACCGTGGTGAAAGCCGTGACGAACATGATTTGAAACAGTGAGGTGCCGATCACCACATTGGTTGGAACCCGCAGCAGGTAGATCATCGCCGGCACCATAATGAATCCGCCGCCAACGCCCATGATCGACGCCAAAATGCCAACCAACATGCCCAACGCCAAGACGGGAATCACGCTCAGATAGAGCTGTGAACGGTGGAAGCGCATTTTGAAGGGAAGAGCCGCAATCCACGACTGCTGGCTGGGCACTTCCGGTGGCGGTGCGTCAGCCTGTCCTCGATTCTTGCGAATGGCGTTCAAACTCTCGACGACCATCAGCGAGCCAATCGTACCGAGGAACACGACATAAAGAATTGAGATAATAAGATCGAGCTGTCCAGCTTCGCGCAGCGAGGAGAAGATCGCCACCCCGAGCGCCGAGCCTGCAATACCTCCAATCAGCAACATGAACCCAAGCTTGATGTCTAACGTGGCACGCCGGTAATGCGCCAGAGCACCGGAAAAAGACGACGCGACAATCTGATTGGCTTCGGTCGCCACCGCAACCGCCGGCGGAATATTGTAGAAGATCAGCAGCGGCGTCATCAGGAAGCCACCACCGACGCCAAACATGCCGGAAAGAAAGCCTACTCCCGCGCCCATGCCAAACAACACGAATACGTTTACCGACATCTCGGCAATAGGCAGATATATGTTCACGACGTTAGGTCCCAGCGGCCAGCATGGAGCGAAGAAACGGAACGCCCAAAAAGACAGAAATGTGGGTCGTTCGGTGACCGCGTATTGCGCCCACAATGGCGCTAAGTCAAACCCTTTCGCGCCAAAAATGGCTGAATCTTCGCACCAGTTATACGAATGTATGGAACCAGTTGTGAGCAGGTCGAAAGATCTTCCGACCGACCTGTGCGATCAGGTTTGCAGATCGAGCGCTTCGAGCAGTTTCTTATCAACCTTGCCGGTGATCGGAATGCCAGCGCTTTTCTGGAATTCCATAATCGCCCGCTTGGTCTTGGGGCCGATCAACCCATCTGGCTCGCCAACGTTGAAACCACGCTGGTTCAACATGTCCTGCGCCTTCATGATGGAGACGCTGTCCTGTGCTGGCTTGGCCGCCGACTTCTGAGACGCGGATGGACCACGCCACTCTTCGGGGACCGCAACACGGTTGACGGATTCCTTCAGCTTGCTCGGAGCCCAGTTGTTGACTTCCCCACGGGCGAAATCCAGATCATCCGGATCCATGGCATTGGCCACTTCATCGCGCTTCTTGCTGGCATCGGAATCGCCTGTCTTGGCGGCCAAAGCAAACCACTTATAGGATTCGATCAGGTTCTGCGGCACACCCATTCCCTGACCATAAAGAATGCCCAGATTGAACTGGCTGTCCTTGATACCCAACTTTGCCGCCCTCTGGAACCATTCGACGGCGGTATCCATGTTTGGCTGGACTGCAGGTGGGTTGCCCATGGCGTAGATCACGGCCAGATTATGCATTGCGCGGGCGTTGCCCTGCACCGCGGCCTTCTCATACCAACCTGTTGCCTTGGTCACGTCACGCTCGACACCAATGCCCTTTTCATAGAGGCTGCCGATCGAATATTGCGCAGGGGCAAATCCGGCTTCGGCTGAGCGCAGGAACCAAGTCGCGGATTCCGTCATGTTGCGCTGAACATTCTCGCCATCGGAGTAACGCATGCCGAGTTGGAACAGGGCCTTCGGATCACCAGCCGACGCGGCCGCGACAAGCGCAGCCGGTCCAGCCTTCGCTGACACGTCATAAATCGCCTTCGGCGGCTCTGGCTCAGCATTTTCCACAACGGGAGCTGTCTCTTCAACAGGAGTAGGAGCGGCAGCAGCGGGCGCCTCGACGATTGGGTCATTTGTTGGCACCGGCACATTGACCGGTTTGGCAACAGGCTCAATCTGAATTGGTTTTTGAGGTGTAGCTTTCACAGTTTCAACCGGCTCGACCACATCGGCGGCCGGCACTATGACTTCCGGAGCCTTAGATGTGTCGACAGTGCGGACCACCCGGTTGGGATCAACACGATCCGCGGCGGTCAGCGTATCAGAACCATTGGCACCATTCTCGCCAACATTCATTTCGACGGCTGGCGCATCAAGCTTGGCGACGGGCTTGTCATTTGACCCGGTAAACATGCCAATACCCTTGAAAGTAACAATCGCAAGCAACAATGCTGCAGCACCCAATACAAGCGGTCGACGCAGTTTCGACGTGTCAAAGCTTGTGAATGAGCTCAGCAACTTGCTGGTGGCCGATCGTGTCTCGGAGCTGTCGTCTTCACCACCCGCCTCATTGCGAACCGCGGTCATTTCAGCGCTGGTGGCCTGCAGAGCCCGACGGGCGGCGGCAACGGCATCTGGACGCAGGTCGCCAGCCGCACGTTCATCACCATCTTTGGTATCCATGGCGGCAGGATCGACGGCCATATCGCCCAACCCAGCAACAGGTGCCTGTTCACCACCTGCCGCCGCAGACAGCTTGGCGTGGGTTTCGTTGAGTTGCGCGCTGGCCCGCTGAACCATCTCATCCAGATTTGGTGCAGCTGAACCCGGCTCCAGCGGCATGTTTTCCGCAGCGGACGGCATAGATGAGGATGCAGAAGAGGCATTGGCGTTGGATTCAGTATCAACAAATCCGGCATCGACAGCAGCTTGGTGAATGACACCAAGGCTCTCATCAGCAATGGCGGCGTTCACCAAACCATCAGAATCGGCTGGATCGCCTACCGGCTCGGTATCCGGCAGGTTTGGTGCGGCGGGCATTGCAAGCGCTGCACCCTGATCCGCTTCAGGCATGACCTTTGCCTGGCGAACGGCTTCGCCTTCCAGACTTCCCTCAATCGTGCCCAACCGGTCAACGACCTGTTGCAGTACCTGCTGAATTTCGGACACCGACTGCTGGTTCTGCGCGGCATTGCCCTCTGCAATCAACTGCAACGATTTCAGATCATGTGCCAGCGCGTTGACCATGCCACCGGCTTCGCTTTGAGGTCCCATCATCGCAACGGCATGCTGGGCCGCCTGTTGCGCTGCTTCCAGCGAGAAGTTCTGATTGGCTTGGAGTTGGTGCTCAATCTGACCGAGACGGGCTTCAACCGGCGCAAAATCCACGCCACCGCCATCAATGCCATCCAATTGCTGCAGGATCTGCCCAATCTGGCTTTCCAAATTGGTCATCTGAGCGTTTGTCGAATTGGCGTTAGACGCAGCTTCCACTTGCTGAGACAGCTGCTGGATCTGCTGTTCCAGCGTTTGGGTACCAGGCTGCGCAGCCATCTCTTCCAGCCGACCGGTCAATGCACGAAGCTGATCTTCAATCACCCCGGTGTCGGGCGAGGCAAATAGCGCGCTGGCGCCTCCGAGATCACCATTTTCGGCATATTTTTCAAACGAGCCTAGGCGTTCTGTCAGGCCTTCTATGCGCACTGCCAGTTTTTCCAGGTGGGCCGTATCGTTGTTACTTCCCTGCTCCGCTACCGTATCGAGCGTGCGGGCCAGTTCGGTCATCCGGGCTTCAACCCGTTCGACCGCCGACATGTCAACTTCCGGTGCCTTACGTCCCGAATTGGAAACGGCAACCAGCGCGCGGGCGATTTCGTCGAGGCGTTTTTCAATCGAAACAAACTCTTCAGACGTCACGTGCGGCGTTGGAGCAGCGGCCACAATAGGAGCCGAGCTGTCCGCATCCTCTTTCGCTTTGCTGGCAGCCTCTGCCTGGGACTTGGCCAAACCGGAAATCCGGTCGGTCAGATCGCCAAGACGGTCTTCAATCCGGCTGATTGCCAGGGTCTGCGGCAGATCATCAATGGTCATCCGCAGACTGTCGAGCTGTGCGGATAGGCTTTCGACGCGCGGCGCGACAGCGTTTGCGGATTGCACTGAAAGCTGATCGATACCGCGGCTGAGTTCGTCAATGCGGCCGGTCAGCTCCTTTGCCCGTTGTTCAGAATTGCCATTCACTTCGGCACGGATCGCCGCGCGGACGTCCTTGCCCAGGGCGCTCAACTGTTTCGCCAAGGCCTGGTTATGCGAATCACCGCTGGCCTTGATTCCTTTTTGCAGCGTTGACTGCATCTCACCCTTCATGGCGGCCCGCAGTTGATCCAGTTCGTTGGTCAAACGGTCAAACCCAGCTTCGCTGGTGTCTTCCTGAGCCTGCAACTCGGTGATGGCTTTGGCGATTCGGTCGATTTCCTGCTGCGGCACTGACTGCTGAACGGCAATCGGCTTGGCAACCTGCGTTTTAACGCCTGCTATTTCCTTTTTCAGCTCTTCCAGTTGCCGGCCCAAGCCGGACATGTTTGCGGACGCCTGTTGCTGCGCCGCTTGCTGCGCAGCCTGGTTGGCTGTGTTGGCGTTCAGCATTTGCTGACGCTGAGCAATTTCGGCGGCGGCATTCGCGGCAAATGGCATGGGCTGTGGTGCTGGTGCATAGGCTGGTGCTCCAGGCGCCTGATTCATCTGGCCGTATGCCATAGTTTGCGGCATGCCCTGCGGCATTGGCTGATGCATGCCTTGCGGCATGGCTGAGTAATTCGGTGTTTGGTGAGGCATTGGCTGGGCCATCATCGATGGCTGACCGTAACCTGCAACGGGTGCGGCAGCATTCATCAGGCGCTGTTCGATCGCATCTATGCTGCGTCTGATATTGGTCAGGCGATCGCCCCCTTGATCATAACCTGATTGGCCAGAACCGAATGGCTCACCATGTGAATGATAGCCTGCCGTGCTGGAATATGCTGGACGCATTATACTGTCTCACCTACCTCTGAGCGGCGTTTATGCCACAACACCAGACCGGCTTTGACCACCGGCACCTGGGTCCCACTTTCTCCAATCATGGTAAACAGGCCGTTAATGGAGATTAATTCAGTCAGGTTGGCCGACCCTGATTGCGCTCCATAATAACTCGGCTAAATTTTTGCGAACTGTTCATAATAATCGCGCTGGTGGTTTGACTCATCCAAATAAGATTCTAAAAGGGGGGTCTTGGGATAGTTGGGAAATCTTGGTCTTGTCCGATTGGGCAGGACTGCGCGCGAATTCTGGACCAACCGCCCTATGCACGACATATCTGCCTCCTCGAATACCTCAAAAAACGACGCCGGAACCGCTGTTCCAAGCCAGTCAGTCTTCAAGATTGGCGATCTGGCGCGCGAATTCGGCGTGACACTGCGAACCTTGCGCTTCTATGAGGACCGTGGGCTGATTCACCCCGGACGTTCTGGCAACACCCGTCTTTACGGATCCCGTGACCGCGAACGCCTGAGAGCAGCGTTGTTCTGCAAGCGCATCGGTATGTCGCTGGGCGAAATCAGAGAAGTTTTGGAGCTCAACGACAAATCCAATGCAGGCGAAGATCAGTCCGCCAAGCTCGAAGAGATCTATGTCGCCCAGTTAAGCAAGTTGCGTAAGCAATATGACGACATTGGATCAGCCATTTCAGATCTGGAAAGCAAAATCGGCGCCATGAAGGCTGGTTAGCAAACCGCGCTTCTTGCGAGATTTATTGGTACCGCACTCTCCAGCAGGAATTGCAGGCAGATATTGCCAAATTCCCAGACCTGAACACATCTCGCTAAGTACCCCAA
>JABSRX010000073.1:0-16035 GCA_013214695.1 Rhizobiaceae bacterium
CACCGGCTATCACCTTGGCCAGCTTGCCGGACGGCGTGTTCGTTGAGGCTGGTCGTATGGTGGCGACGGTCAAGATCATACCGTTTGCTGTTGCCGAGGAACTTGTTGACGCGGCGTCCCGGGTTGCCGAGCAAGGGCAGCTTTTTTCATTCAGCCCGTCAAAAAGTATGCGGGTTGGTCTAGTGGCCACGCAATTGCCGGCCTTGAAGCCTTCTACCATGGATAAGACGGCGCGGGTCTTGGCTGATCGACTGACAGCGTCGGGCAGTGAGGTGATCGCTGAATTGCGTGTCGAGCATCGCGCAGATGCCGTGGCGTCCGCCTTGCGTGAGCTTGAGCCGAGCAGCGATTTGCTGATGGTGTTTGGGGCATCTGCCATCACCGATCGCCACGATGTCATTCCCAGTGGTATTGAAAAGGCAGGGGGCAAGGTCGATCACTTCGGCATGCCGGTGGATCCTGGAAACCTGCTGATGACGGGCCAACTCAACAGCAAAGTCGTCATCGGCGCGCCGGGCTGCGCGCGCAGTCCAGCGGAAAACGGCTTTGACTGGGTGTTGCAGAGGGTGGTCTGCGGTCTGCCCATCGATGAGGATTATGTGACGGGACTGGGGGTTGGCGGCTTGTTGATGGAAATCACCGCGCGCCCGCAACCACGCGAGGGTTAAGTGACAACCAAGCGGTTCGACAAGATCATCGCTGTTGTGCTTGCCGCGGGCCGTTCAACACGCATGGGCGACGTCAACAAGTTGCTGACGCCCTGGCAGGACAAACCGTTGGTTGCCCACGTGGTGGATGCCGCTTTGGCTGTCAACGACCTATCCGAAGTGGCGGTTGTAACCGGGCATCAGGCGGGCGCCGTCGAGGCGGTGTTGGGGGATGGGATCACGCCTGTTCACAACCCGGACTTTGCCACCGGCATGGCGTCGAGTTTGAAGGTGGGCATCGCTTGGGCAAAACAGCATCAGGCAGATGCTGTACTTGTCCTCCTGGGCGACATGCCTTTGGTCACGTCGTTGCAAATCGAGCAAATTTTGGCGGCCCAATCAGAGGCAGGAAACCAAGCGATTGTTCAGGCAACCAACCAGGGAATGCCTGGCAATCCCGTTCTGCTGCCAGCATCGCTATTCGATGACATCCTACAGGTAGAAGGCGACCGTGGAGCTCGCTCCGTCATCGCGGCGCATCGCGATCAGGTTGTGTCGGTTGAAATTGGTGACGCTGCGGCGCGCGATTTCGACACGCCAGAGGCTTTTGCCAACCCTGACATCTAGTTTCTGGCGTCGCGGACCGGTCCAAAGATCGGTTGGAAGGCGGCTTTCAGCGCCACATCAACGTCGCTCAGGGTGACCGGCAGTCCAAGATCCACCAAACTGGTCACCCCATGCTGGGAGACGCCACAGGGCACGATTCCAGAAAAGTGATCAAGCTCCGGTTCGACATTGATTGAGATACCGTGGAACGAGACCCACTTGCGCAATCTGATGCCGATGGCGGCGATCTTGTCCTCTGCAATTTCGCCTTCAGGCGCCGCCTTGGTGGGGCGCTGCACCCAGACGCCGACCCGGTCTTCGCGCCGCTCTCCGACGACATTGAAAGCATCCAACGTGTCGATGACCCAGCGCTCCAGCGCCGCGACAAATAAACGAATATCGGGACGTCGCCGTTTCAAGTCGAGCATCACATAGGCGACGCGCTGACCGGGGCCGTGATAGGTATATTGGCCGCCGCGTCCGGTTTGGTGAACCGGGAAGCGATCAGGTTGCACCAGGTCGTCCGAATTGGCGCTGGTGCCAGCCGTATAAAGCGGCGGGTGTTCCAGCAACCAAACACACTCATGGGCTTCACCACGGGCGATGGCCTGTGCCCGCTGCTCCATCCATTCAACGGCCTCGTTGTAGTCGACTGGTGAATCGCTGACGATCCACTCAACAGCGGATGCCTCATCGGCAAACTCGCTGCTGATTAGAAACCGGGAAGAAAGATGATCGCGGGGCGTGCTCATAGAGGCTATGTGGCAAAGGTGAGAGCCGACGACAAGGGGCGTTTTGTTTTTGGCCATAAGTGCTTTTGTGCTTGTGTCTGGCCATCGGCTTTGTTACACCGCCGCGACCAGTCAAAAGACGTGGCAAGTGCGGCCGTGGCGGAACTGGTAGACGCGCAGCGTTGAGGTCGCTGTGGGGTAAAACCCGTGGAAGTTCGAGTCTTCTCGGCCGCACCATTTATCTTCATCAATCGTAACTAAGCGGCGGTAGCTTTAGAAAGCTGACGCAGTTGGGTGCTATTTATTCGTAGCGCAACAAAGTCGCTTTGCCGCGGAATATCCAATACGACAGGATGGAATAGCCGATGATGGTCGGGAGCACGAAGATGGTGCCGATCAAGATGATGAAGAGACTTTCAGGCGCGCTGGCTGCCTCATACAGGGTCATCTTTTCCGGCACCACGTACGGATAAAACGAGTAGCTCATACCGGCAAAGGCGCAGATCATGAGGGTGGTGACGCTGACAAATGGAATCCAATTCCAGTTGTGCAGGATGCCGCCCGACGCAACCTGCTGTGAAGCGTTCTGCAGATAAAGGGTGAGAATGCCAAACAGGGCCAGCGCAGCCAATGGCAAAGGTGCCAGAAACAGGAACTCCGGCATCGAAAACCACTTGTCGAATATGCGCGGGCTGACCAGCGGCGTTGCGATGGACACAGCGCCAAAGCCCAACAGCGCGCCCCACTTGGCGCTACGTGCCCAGGATATGGCTTTTTTCTGCAGGGTCCCATCGGTCTTCAAAACCAACCAACAGGCGCCAATCAGGCTGTAGCCAACGGATAGAAACACCGCTGTGATGGCGGCAAAGACAAGGGTCCAAACTGTCATCTGGAGCCCCATGATGTAGAGGCCGAGCATGAAGCCCTGAGCCAAAGACGTCATGGCTGAACCAACAAAGAAGGCGTTGTCCCACCAGGCTTTTTGCGCGGCCGGGGCCTTGGCACGAAATTCAAAGGATACGCCGCGCAGGATCAACCCAATCAGCATCACTGCGCAGGGCAAATACAGGGCGGTGAGGATTTCGCCATGGGCCGCTGGGAAAGCGACCAGCAACAGCCCAACGGCCAGGACCAACCAAGTTTCATTGGCATCCCAGAACGGGCCGATCGAGGCGATCATCAAATCGCGTTCGTCTGGCTGCGCCTGGGGCAGGAGAATGCCGACGCCCAAATCGAAACCGTCAAGCACCACATAGATCAGTATCGACAGGCCCATCAGGCCGGCAAAGGCCAATGGCAGCCAAACGGTTGGATCACCAAACAAGGTCATGCCGCTATTTCTCCATCAGTGCTTCTGGATTGATACCGCCCATGCGTATGTCGGCGCGCTTGGGAGCCCCAACAACCCCGCGCCGGGCCAGGTAAAACACCACGCCAATAAAGGTCAGCGTCAGCGCTGCATAGACCGCGAGATAGGCAATCAAGGTCGACAGAACCATGCCGGCGGCGACATCCCCCACAGCGTCTTTTGTGGCCAGCACGCCCTGCACCAACCATGGCTGACGGCCAATCTCTGTTGTGTACCAACCTGCAAGCGTGGCTATCCAGCCGGAGAAGGTCATCGCCACCAAACCGCGCAACAACCAGGGGTTCATATTTTCAACGCCACGACGCTGAACGAGAAAGGCTGTGGTCCAGGCGAGGGCCAGCATGGCGAGGCCGGTGCCCACCATGATGCGGAAGGACCAGAAGACAGGTGCGACGGGTGGGTGCAGAATATCGCCGTTCTCTGCGACAAAGTCATTCAGCCCAGGGACCACTCCTGCGGGGTCATGCTTGAGAATTATGCTCGCCCCTGATGGGACTTCGATGGCGTAATCGTTGCTGCGTGTTTCTTCGTTGGGCAAGGCAAATAGGACCAGCGGTACATGGCTGCGGGTTTCCCAGTTGCCCTCCATGGCGGCAACCTTTTGTGGCTGGTGTTCAAGCGTATTTAGGCCATGCAGGTCGCCGGCGAAAATTTGCAGCGGTATCAGGATGGCGGCGGTATAGACCGCTGTGCGTAGCGCCGTGGTGACGCCGGCAGATGTGTCGCCGATGAGCCTGCGATAGGCCGACACGCCGGCAATCAGGAAGGCCGCTGTCAGACCCGACGCCAACAACATATGCACCAGGCGATAGGGCATGGACGGGTTGAAGATAATCGCCCACCAATCCACCGCATAGACAACGCCGTCTCTGAGTTCATACCCGGCAGGCGTATGCATCCACGAGTTCAGAACCAGGATCCAGAAGGCGCTCATTGTGGTGCCGAAGGCCACCAGGAAGGTGGCCAGCGTATGGAGCCAGTTGGGGACCCGGCTCATGCCAAACAGCATTATGCCCAGGAACACCGCCTCCAGGAAGAATGCGGTCAGAATTTCGTAGACGAGTAGGGGACCGGCCACGTTGCCAACCGTCTCCATAAAGCCCGGCCAGTTTGTGCCGAACTGGAAGCTCATTGTGATGCCCGAAACGACGCCCAGGGCGAAGGTCAAAGCAAAAACCTTGACCCAGAATCCATAGGCATCCATCCAGCGCTGCTCTTGGCTGGCGTTAAAGCGCAGCTTGAAGAACAAAAGCATCCATCCCAAGGCGATGGTGACTGTTGGAAATAGGATGTGAAACGAGATGTTTGCACCAAACTGAATGCGTGAGAGGATAAGTGCATCCATAATTCTTGTTTTGCCCTCGATTTTTGATTCAGAAATCTCGACCCAGATATGGGGTTTTCTTGGGCGCAATAGAGCCCTTGTGGCAACATGACGCGATTATCGAAGAAGTGGATTGTTGGCCTCCAAATTGGCCTTGTATGCGGCTCTTGAGCGGCGCTATTGGGCCCTGGTAATTTGGGGGCAAGCGCGGCTCAGTTAGCGGACTCGGGCCGAAATTCCGACAAAAAAAAGAGCCAACTCGCGGAGTTGGCTCTCAAAGTCATTACTGACGATCGTCCACGCCAAAAATGGTGTGGGGATTAGGTCGCTTCCGGCCGATGGGCCAAAGGCAAAAACCGGAATCGCTTACTCAGCGGCCTCAATGGTTTTCAGGTAGGCGATGACATCGAGGCGATCCTGTTCCTTCTTCAGTTTGAAGGCCATCTTACTCTTCGCTTTTTTGTCATCCAGTTTGGCGCGCAGGTATTTGCGCGGATCGAGCAGATACTCCATGAGCTCCTCCTCGGTCCAAACGAGACCAGCTTCGCCGGCAGCCGCGAGGCTTTTGCCATATTTGAACTTTTCAATAGAACCGGCAGCACGACCGACAATCCCGGTCAGATAGGGTCCGACTTTGTTTTTCGCGCCTTCACCAACCATGTGGCAACTGGAGCATTTCTTGAATACTTTTTCGCCCTTTACCGCATCACCCTCAGCGGCAATAGCTGCGCCACCGATGAGTTGAGCTGCGAGTACGGCAGAAATAGCCAGGGCGGATTTTGAATTGAATTTTGGCATGATCATCATACTCCTTGGTTGGACTTATGATCCTCCCGGATCGACAAAGTCTTCAATGGTCCGTGCGTAGTTATCGTCGAGGACGCGGGCATTTTCCATGCCCTTAAGTGCGGCAGTTAGCAGCAGGCGAAGTCGGGTCATCGGTGCCACCGCAACCAAAGGTCCCAACAATGAAAGATAAAGGCAACGGTCAAACACAGGCCGAGCACAATGACCGACCCCTCGTTCAGTAAAACCAGCAGGGCAACGGCAAATGCAGCGCCCGACCCCAGAAAACTGAGAGTTTCGCTGGGCGGCAGCCCTGTCAGATTGCGGTGCCATAGGATGATCAGAAATGCCGCTTCAATGAGCAGGACAGCAACGACCGAATAGACCATCGCTTCGGCACTTATGTATTCGATCAGGGTCGCCATGACTGCCGCCGCCTCATACCTTGGCCAGGCCCAACAGGTGCCCAAGATCCTTGAAGAACACCCGGACATGCGCCATTGGATCGCGCTTCACCAAACGCTTGTTCATATAGGCTTCCCAGGTCAGCCGTTGCACATCCTTGTCTTCGCAAATCTTGACAAATCTCTCGCGCCGGCGGTCGCCGCCATACCAGAAATACTGCATGATCCCGAGGACCCAAAAAACCTTGCCATGGGCCTTCATGAAAGTGCGTCTGGCACTCGCAAGGTGTTTGCCTTCACAGGAGCGCAAGGCCAGAAAGACCGCGTCAGCTCCCATGCGACCACAGGCCATGGCGTAGTAAATCCCTTCGCCGGATGCGGGGGCAACAACACCCGCAGCGTCTCCGACGACCAGAACATCCTTGCCATTGTCCCAGCGTTTCATGGGCCGCATGGGAATTGGAGCACCTTCTGTCCGCACGGTCTCACAGTGAGCCATGCCGGCATCTCGGCGAAGATCCGAGACGGCGGTGCGCAATGAAAAGCCCTTCTTCGCGGAGCCAACGCCGATGCTGGCAGTATCGCCGTGTGGAAAGACCCAGGCGTAGAAGTCAGGCGACAGCTTGCCTTGATAATAGACGTCGCATCGAAGGGCATCGTAGTAGGCAGCGTTCTCACCCGCAGCATCGGCCGTTGTCGTTTTGGGCGCCTTGATTATTTCATGATAGGCAAAAACGCTCGGCGGTTGCTTGCAATTGGGCAATGCCTGTTTGGCAACCTTTGAGCGGGCGCCATCGGCGCCAATAACCAAGCGGGCAACAATGTGATGCTCGACGTCGTCCTTGTCCTTGTAGGTGACAACCGGGCGGTCGTCTTCGTTCCGGGTCAGTTTTGTGAAGGTTCCGGTAAGGCGCCGGGCACCGGAGTCGACGGCGCGTTGGCGCAAAAATTCGTCAAACACTTCTCGGTTGACCATGCCGACAAACCCTGACTCGACGGGCATGTCGACGCCCTTGCCTGACGGAGCGATCATGCGGGCTGAACGAATGCGCGCGCAGAGAAGGGAGTTTGGAATATCGAATTCTCGGATCAGTTGCGGGGGAATGGCACCACCACAAGGTTTGATGCGACCATCTCGGTCGAGCAGGACCACATTGACGCCCTTGCGGGCCAGGTCGTTGGCGGCTGTCGCACCAGATGGTCCGCCACCGACAACAACCACATCAACCTTAAAATCTTCGACGACGCTTGGGTTTTCCACGTATATCTGCCCCTTATTCCGCTGCCTGAAGGTTCATTGTTTGGGGAGCCTGCGGCCGCGCCAATGCCTGAGGTGCCACTTTCAGCGCAATCAGACCGGACATGACAAACAGCAATGCTTCTGCTGCAAAGATCACCGAGTAGGCCAACGTGACGTCTGACAGGAGAGCACGGGTTACGTCGATTGCGACGGTGCCGAGAAATCCTCCCAGTCCAAAGGCAACGGCTTGGGCGGCACCCCAAATGCCCATCCGGGTCCCTTCGCGCTTTTCAACCCCGTGATTGGCCAAGCCCATCATCGAACCGATGGCGGCAACCGCAAAGACACCGTTGGAGAGGCCCAACAAAAAGACATTCGTTTGCAGTGGCCAGGCGCTGCCGAACTGCGATGAAACCGCCAGGCCAACGAAAGCCAGGGCAGAAGCCATGCACCCACCGAACGCCCAGAAGCGCATTGAGCCCAGTTTCTGGCCGCCCAACCCGCTGCCGATCAGCGCAACCAGGACCATTCCCAGCATGACGCCGCCATTTTGAACGCCGGCCAGTTTGGTTGATTCTCCCGGCGTGTAGTTGAAAACCAGTCCGGCAAAGGGCTCGAGGATCAGATCCTGAGCGCTGTAAGCCAACATCGACACGAATACGAAAATCGTAAACTGGCGCGCACGTGGTTCGTTCCAGACATCGGTAAACGCCGTTTTGAAGGAAGGCTTTTGCACTTCTTCCAGCTTGGACTGGTTCTCCGCACTGCTGGTGTCGCCTTCGATCCCCCATATCGCCAGCAAAGCCACGATAAAGGCGATGACGGAGACCGCGCAGGACACCAATACCAAACGCGATTCCGAATAGGGATCGAGCAGGCTGCCCGCGGTGATTGCGGTTATGACGAAACCGGCGATCATCATGATCCAGACTATGGAGGCAGCGGCCGGTCGACGATTTGCCGCAACTCGAGTGGCCAACAAGGTGAGCAGCGAAGTGCCGGATGCCCCAACGCCAATGCCGATAAGGGCAAATCCGACGATCGCAAAGTAAAGTCCCAGATAGAAGCTGGTGCTCATCAGCGCAGTCGCGATGGCCGCCAAGGCCCCACCGAAGCCAAGCACAGCCATGCCACCGATGATCCATGGCGTGCGTCGTCCGCCAACGTCAGACCCAAAACCCCAGCGAGGGCGGGACATTTGAACCGCGTAGTGAAAACCCACCAAGGCACCGGGCAACATCGCGGGCAGGGCATATTCCACCACCATAATGCGGTTCAGGGTGGATGTGGTCAGCACAACGATTGCGCCGAGGGCGGTTTGCACCAACCCCAAACGAATAATGCCAATCCAGCTTAGATTTGCTTGCGTTGGGTTCATCCGCCCGCCCCCAGAATAGAGCCTATCCCGATGGCGCTGGTCAGCATGCCAAGCACGTAAAGCGTTGTGCCGGTGGCGTTGTACATGGCGGCGTTGCGCCGCGGCTGCAACAACAGCTCAACCCGATCCATCAGGTAGTTGATCATCAGAAGAATTTGGGCCGCCAACAGACCGGCAACGATGATGGCGTGCCAGGTCAGTCCCCAGTTCCAGAGCAAACCGATCACCACGATCTGGGGCAGGGCCATGACAATGCTCGCCAACCGGGCGGCCCGGTGCGGACCGAGTTGGACCGGCAGTGTGCGCACGCCCATTTTTTTGTCGCCGGCAATCGACTTGAAGTCGTTCAGGGTCATGATGCCGTGGGCGCCGAAACTGTAAAGGCCGGCCAGCGCCAGAATGCGCCAATCGGGCAGGGCTCCGATGAGAATGGCGGCGCCGGTAAACCAGGCCAGCCCTTCATAGCAAATGGCGCAGGCAGCGTTGCCGGTCCAACCATTCAGTTTCAGACGCAGAGGGGGCGCGCTGTAGGCCCAGGCCAGAAAAAGGCCTAACAAGGTGGCGGCAAAAGCCATGGTCCCCAGATAGGCCGCGACCAACAGCGACAGAAGGCTCCACAAAAGGGCGATATAGAGCCCCCAGCGACCGGGTACGCGCCCAGACGGTATCGGTCGGTGAGGTTCGTTGATGGCGTCCACATGGCGGTCGTGCCAGTCGTTGATGGCCTGGCTCATGGCACACACCAAGGGGCCAGCCAGAATGATCCCCAGCCCGACAACCCACAGGTTTTCAAGGAGCGGAACACCAGACGAAACGGCGCCGCACATAAAGGCCCACATGGGCGGAAACCAGGTGATCGGTTTCAGCAATTCGAGCGAAGCCGACAACGACGGACGTCGTGCGCTGGTCGGCATTTCAGCAGCCGGATGTGTCTGGAGCTGAGACATGCCCAAACCGTAAGGGGGGCTCAAAAATCTGTCAACTTTTTTGGACAGATCAAATGTAAAGAAAAATTGGCGCCGCTAAAGCTTATGCCTGCTTTTTCCCGAGCTTGGAATAAAAGCTCTGTCGGCTGAGACCCAGCATCTGCGCGGCCATTGCGCGATTTTGCTTGGTCAATTCCAGCGCTGTCTCGATGCAGAGTTTCTCAATGATGTCTGTGGTCTCACGAACGATATCGCGCAACGGCATTTGGCCGACCAGCCTTGTGATCTGATCGTCGGTTTGGGTGGCAGAGCGATTTTCACGTTCCAGGGCGGCGTTTGCTGCCGATTCTGCCCAAATGGCAAATCCATAAACGGGTTCGTTCAGATGTTGGATTTGGATCGCCGATATTTCGACATTCTCGGTCTGATCGAAGTTTGACCGCAATACCGTAGCAAATCGGCGGACAATGCGGTGTTCCTTGATATTGGCCATCAGCACCGCACAATCGACCCGCGGCCTGTCAAACCAGGTATCGATCGGCAATCCTACCGCATCATTGGGGCCCGACAGGTTCATCAGTTCGACAAAGGCACTGTTGGCCGCCAGGACGCGCCGTTCAGAATCAGTCACCACGAATGCGTCGGGCATCCGATTGACGATCTCTAAAACCTGGCGGTCGGTTGGGTTGAAGGAACTGGACAGTTCCGCGGCTTGCGGCATCAGACGCAGCAAAAGGTAGTTTTGCTGGCTCTGGCGAAACAGGGCGGTCGAAATGGTGATCGGCTCGCCGCCCCGGATGGTTGCGGTAACGTCGTTGGACTGATCGTCAATCGCGGCCCGCAGGAGTTTGTGGAGGGCTTCGGTATCGCTGCTCTCAAACAGATTCAACACCTTCATATCGCCAATCTGCTGATTGCTCTGGCCCAGCAGCCGCGTCGCTGCCTCATTGATATCGTGCACTTTGAGGGTTTCTGCATCGACCACAATCTGTGGCGTGTCAGACAGTTGAAAGATCATGCGGTAGTGGCTTTCGGCACCACGCAATTGGGTAAACTCCCGCTCGACTGCCAGCTGCGAATTCATCAGCTTTTGCTGCAGATCAGAAATTGTCGAGATATCGCGCCCGAACACAGCAATCAGTTCGCTGTCGCCCAGACGGGCCGCGGAATAGCGTACTGGCAGGTTGTCGCCGCTTTTGGTGAGGTGATTAATCTCTCTGGGAAGCACTTCGCGGTCATCTCGGGCAGCGCCAAGGATCTCTTCGGCCTTATCGACGCATTCACTGGTGACAACTTCAACGAATTTTTTGCCGACCCAATCGCGACCAACAGCCGAATGAAGTCCATCTGACTGAAAGGCGATGTCTTTGATCGTGCCATGAAAGTCGGTGATCAGGGTGAGGTCAGAGGCATTGGCGATCAGCCTTGCCGTCTGCCGAGCAGCAAGCTTGCCAAAAATCTGGTCTCCATGGGCAAAACTCAAAGCGGTCGTGCCAGACATGGTGTTTTCCAACGGCATCGTGTGATCACCTCATGTGGAGTAATTCTGCCATCCGAATCGGATGCCAAATTGGCATCTAAATCTCCTAAATTAATTGTTTGTGTCAGCATGTAATGTCAACCTTGCCGCACACACAATTATGTAACTTGGTCAATGTGCAGGTCATTTAGTTTGGTCCTGGCTTCAGTGGCAACCTCTCAGCAATTTCAAGAGCTTCGATGACATTTGACGCCGCGTGATCGGCACCGATCTGTGCAGCTGCCGTGATGTCCGTCTGGAAAGGCAGCCCGCCGACAAGAATTGGGACGGATTCAAGCCGTTCAATACAGCGGATGTCGTGAATTAACTGGCTTGCATCGTAGAGACGTTCGTCCGCACTCACCGAGATACCAATGAAGTCGAAGTCCTCGTCAGCGCAGGAGCGCAGCACGGCGCTGCGGGTGAAGTTGATGCCTGAATAGACCTGCCATCCTGCAGCTCTGAAATACTCTCCAACTAGTGCTGCCGCGAAAATATGATCGTCGCCTGGTAGCGGTGTTATCAATGCTCGTCGTCGGTCTGGTATTGGCTCCAGATAACTGCTCAACCTTTCAACATTGCGTCGGAACTGGCGATGCAGGCACGACATACCGAGCGTTACATCTGCAAAGCTGCACTGGTCCCGCTCCCACATCAGTCCCAGCGTTGCAGCGGTTTTCGAGAACAGTTGTGCGAAAAGCTGTTTGCCATCTGTTGTCTGGTCCAACGCGCTTTCGATCAATTCGGTGACCAGAGCTTCCTTTTGGGCGATCAACACGTTCGCCAGTTCAAAGGCGTCACTCTGCGGGAAAACAACACTGTGATGGTCGATCAGGCTTTTACAGGTGTTGGCGGCAGCTTGTGAAATGGAGCGTGTGAGCAGCGCAGGGCTTTCCTCTCCTTCGGCAATTTTGCTGCCGGTCCGGAATGTTGTGCTTGTCAGCTCGGTCATGCCGTCTCCTGGCGGCGGCTTCAGACAAATGCGCCTGGGCGCCACGAAAATCCTCAGATCTCAATTTATGATGTCCAAAATATTGTACGTCAAGTAAACTTGACACTTAGCTTGTAAGCCCGGTACATTTTTCAGCAAGCCAAGTTGCATTGAGACGGCGTGGCGACAGTCAAACTGGGAGAGAGCTTTTGGCTTACACCGGAACGGGGCAGGGGGAACAATCTGATCCACCGCGCCCGTTATACACTCCGGCCCAAAGGGAGCGACGCGACACGACGGCTTGGACCTTGGTCCAGGGCATTTTGGCGCCCCTTCAGTTTGTTGTTTTTCTTGTATCTCTCGGTCTGATCATCCGCACGATGATGACCGGTGCGGGCTATGAGCTGGCGACACTGTCAATCGTCGTTAAAACGCTGATTTTATACATAATAATGATAACAGGCGCGATCTGGGAAAAGGTCGTCTTTGGTCAATATCTGTTTGCCCGCAGTTTCTTTTGGGAAGACGTTTTCTCGATGCTGGTGCTGGCGTTGCACAGCGCCTATTTGGTGGCTTTGTTCAGCGCCACGCTGACCGGCGAACAACTGCTCCTTCTTGCTCTGGCCGCTTATGCTGCATACGTCGTAAACGCCGTCCAATTTGTGCTCAAACTGCGCGCCGCGCGCCTCCAGAGTCAGCGTGAATCGGCGTCAGCTGCCCCTGCCAAACAAAGTTATGAACAGCCTGCAGAGTTGGCAACATGAGTGTGGCCAGCGAAAAACTGATGGTTTCTGCAGGTCAGGGATGTGTGGACAGACCGGTGCTGAAGCAGCGCGGGCAGCAGGAGGTTTTCTGCGGGCTGACCGGCATCATGTGGCTGCACCGCAAGATCCAGGATGCCTTTTTTCTGATTGTCGGCTCCCGCACATGCGCCCACCTGATGCAGTCCGCTGCCGGTGTCATGATCTTCGCCGAGCCACGTTTTGGCACGGCCATTATGGAAGAGCGCGACCTGGCCGGATTGGCGGACATGAACGAAGAATTGGACACGGTGGTCGACCGACTGCTCGAGCGCCGGCCGGAGATCAGATTGCTGTTTCTCGTGGGGTCCTGCCCCTCGGAGGTGATCAAGCTTGACCTCTCCCGCGCCGCCCAGCGCCTTTCGCAACGCCATTCGCCGCAGGTGCGGATCCTGAACTATTCAGGCAGTGGCATTGAGACGACGTTTACCCAGGGCGAAGATGCCTGTCTGGCTTCGCTGGTGCCGAGCCTTCCGTCCGAGCCCGATAATGCCCCGAAATCGTTACTGGTGGTCGGGGCTCTGGCAGATGTTGTCGAAGATCAATTTGCCCGCCTGTTTGAGCAATTGGGCATAACGCATACGCGGTTTCTGCCGGCACGCCTGGCCGACGATATGCCGCCAGTCGGTGCCAATACCCATTTTCTGCTGGCACAGCCATTCTTGACCGACACAGCCCGGGCGCTTGAAGCGAGGGGCGCGCGCTACATTCAATCAGGATTTCCGCTCGGTGCCGAAGGAACAACGGAATGGTTGCGGGCTGCCGCCAGCTGCTTTGGTGTTCCTGACGCCAAGTTTGAAGAGGTTGTCAGCGCGCCGCGCACACGCGCCCGCCGGGCAGTCCAGCAATATGAAGAACGGCTGTCTGCCAAAAAACTGTTCTTCTTTCCGGACTCGCAGCTGGAAATTCCGCTTGCGCGGTTTCTTGGACAGGAACTGGGCATGCAGACACTTGAGGTCGGCACGCCGTATCTCAATAAGCGTTTGATGGCGGCGGAGCTTTCTCAACTGCCCGACGATGTGGTCGTAAGCGAAGGCCAGGATGTTGATAAGCAGCTTGACCGATGCAGGGATGCGCAGCCCGATATCGTGGTTTGTGGTCTGGGATTGGCCAATCCCCTGGAAGTCGAAGGCATTACCACCAAGTGGTCCATCGAGCTTGTGTTCACCCCGATTCAGGGATTTGAACAGGCCGGTGACCTGGCCGAACTGTTCGCGCGTCCGCTGAATCGCCGAACCAGGCTGGAGGTTTAACTCATGCAGTTGACCCTCTGGACTTATGAAGGCCCGCCACATGTTGGCGCTATGCGCATCGCAACGGCGATGACCGATCTGCATTATGTGTTGCATGCGCCGCAGGGGGACACCTACGCGGATCTTCTGTTCACGATGATCGAGCGGCGCAAGAAGCGGCCACCGGTAACGTACACAACATTCCAGGCACGAGACCTTGGCGCCGATACATCGCAATTGTTCATGGATGCCGCGCGCGATGCCCAGGAACGGTTCAACCCGGCGGCGATGATCGTTGGTGCTTCCTGCACCGGTGAACTTATTCAAGACGATCCCGGTGGCCTGTCCAAAACCCTGGGTCTGCCCGTCCCCGTCATTCCCTTGGAACTGCCATCCTACTCCAAAAAGGAAAATTGGGGCGCTTCGGAAACCTTCTATCAAATCGTCCGCCATCTCGCGCCGCTTGGGCCGGAAGCGTCTGAACGGACCGACATCAGCTGCAACATATTGGGGCCAACGGCTCTTGGCTTCCGCCATCGCGATGATGTCACGGAGATCAAGCGTCTGCTTGAGAGCCTGGGCATATCTGTCAACGTCGTGGCGCCGCTTGATGCGTCTGTCCACGATCTGCTGCGCCTACGACACGCCGAGTTCAACGTTGTCCTGTATCCCGAGATCGCAGCTACCGCGGCTGCCTGGCTGAAGCGGACCTTCCGTCAACCGTTCACCACAATTGTGCCGATCGGTGTTGGCGCCACACGGGACTTTATTCGCGAAATTGCTGAGATCACGGGACGGGATGCCGACACCCTGCTGGAACAGTCCGAAAGTCGACTGCCTTGGTATTCGCGCTCCATCGACTCCACCTATCTCACCAACAAACGGGTCTTCCTGTTTGGTGATGCCACCCACGTGATTGCCTTGGCGCGGGTTGCCGAAAAGGAAATGGGCTTCAAAGTTGTCGGCATGGGCACCTATACCCGCGAACGGGCCCGTGATGTCAGAGACGCAGCCGAGTCCTACGGTGTCGAGGCTCTGATCACCGATGATTATCTCGAAGTCGAACGTCTGGTGCAGGAACTGCAGCCTGAGATGGTTTTGGGCACCCAGATGGAACGCCATATGGCCAAGCGTCTGGGCATCCCCTGCGCGGTGATATCGGCGCCTGTTCACGTTCAGGACTATCCCGCTCGTTACTCACCACTGATGGGGTTTGAGGGCGCAAATGTCCTGTTCGACACGCTTGTACATCCCCTGACTATGGGTCTGGAAGAGCATTTGCTGCAAATGTTCCGCGATGACTTTGAGTTCAATGACGCAGCTGGTCCGTCACACCTTTCTCATGGTGGGCACGGCCCGGTCAAAGGCCAGGTCGACGGAGGCGAGGCAGAACCCGAACAAGCCCAAAGCTTCGAAAATAATTCAAATTCAATCGTTTGGCTCGATGAAGCCGAGCGCGAACTGAAGAAGGTACCATTTTTTGTGCGCGGCAAGGCGCGGCGCAATACCGAAAAGTTTGCCGCCGAACTCGGCTTGGCTGAAATATCGATGGAGACGCTTTATGAAGCGAAATCGCATTTCAGCCGCTGAGGAGACAGGCGTCAACGTCGTGTTGATCACGCTGGACAACCACATGTCCGGCGCGGTGGATGGTGCTCGCAATCTGCTGGAAAAGGACCTGCCGGGTCTTCAGCTCAGCGTCCATGCAGCCACAGACTGGGAAAACGATCCTGCCTCGCTCCAGGCGTGCAAGGACGACGTGGCGTCGGGCGATATCATCGTCGCCTCCATGCTGTTCATCGAAGAGCATGTGAAAGCCATCGGTCCGTCGCTGGAAGCGCGTCGCGATCACTGCGATGCGATGGTGTGCTGCATGTCGGCCGGTGAAATTATGAAAAACACCGCCATGGGCGCCTTCCGGATGGACGGCAAGCAGAGCGGTCCGATGGCGCTGTTGAAGAAACTGCGCGGCGCCAGCCAGAAGGGCAATGCCAGCGGCAAAACCGCCGGCGAGCGCCAGATGAAAATGCTGCGCCGCTTGCCCAAATTGCTGCGCTTTATTCCCGGTTCCGCACAAGATGTCCGGGCGTACTTCCTGGCTCTGCAATATCGACTGGCCGCCAGCCATGACAACATCGCCAA
>JABSRX010000073.1:16135-59748 GCA_013214695.1 Rhizobiaceae bacterium
GGTTCCGCACAAGATGTCCGGGCGTACTTCCTGGCTCTACAATATCGACTGGCCGCCAGCCATGACAACATCGCCAATATGGTGCGCCTGCTGGTGGATCGCTACGCGAAGAACGACCGCTTGGCACTGAAAGGCAGTCTGGTTGTCGAGGAACCCGTCGAATACGCGGACAACGGCGTCTATCATCCGAGCCTGCCAAAAGGCGTTTCGACCAAGGTGGCAGATTTGCCATTCAAGTCCAACGCGCGCGGTACCGTCGGTCTTCTGCTCCTGCGCTCCTACATACTGGCGGCAGATACCGGCCATTATGACGGCGTCATCGATGCGTTTGAATCTCGGGGATTCAACGTCGTGCCAGTCTTCTGCCACGGCCTCGACATGCGTCCTTCCATCGATGCTTACCTTTCCGGTGGTGCTGATGGCGTCAAGATCGATGCGCTGGTTTCACTCACCGGATTTTCTCTGGTTGGCGGGCCGGCCTACAGCGATTCAAGTGCTGCAGCGGAGGCTCTGGCCAAGCTCGACGTTCCCTATTTGTCAGCCGAAGTCACCGAGTTTCAGTCGCTTGAAGGCTGGGAAGCAAATGAAAGTGGTCTGACGCCGATCGAGAGCACCATCATGGTGGCCATCCCCGAACTCGATGGCGCTGTGGGCTCCACCGTTTTCGGTGGACGTCATGAAGCCAGCAACAACAAGAAGATGAATGCCCATCCCCAACAGGTGGATACGCTGGTGCGGCGGGTGGATCGTATGGTGTCGCTGCGCAACACCAAGAGCGCTGACCGCAAGGTGGCGCTGACCATTTTCAACTTCCCACCCAACGCTGGCAATATCGGAACAGCCGCCTTCCTTGCGGTCTTTGAATCTCTTCACGCAACGCTGCTGCGTTTGCGCGATGAAGGCTATGTCGTGGAAGATCTGCCGAACAATGCTGAGGACCTGCGCAATGCGGTTTTGGGGGGCAATGCGGAAACCCATGGCGCGCTGGCCAACGTGCATGAGCTGATCTCCGCCCAAGATCATATCAAGCGTGAACCGCATCTTGAAGAAATCGAAGAGCAGTGGGGGCCGGCACCGGGCCGCGATCTCTCCAACGGATCCTCGATCTTCGTGCTCGGCAAACAGTTTGGTAACATTCTCGTCGCGATCCAGCCCGGCTTTGGTTACGAGGGCGATCCGATGCGGCTGCTGTTTGAGAAGGGTTTTGCGCCGACCCACGCATTCTCCGCCTTCTACCGCTATCTGCGCGAAGATTTTGCAGCCGATGCGGTGCTTCATTTTGGCACCCACGGGGCGCTTGAATTTATGCCCGGCAAGCAGGTCGGGTTGTCAGAAAACTGTTGGCCACAACGGCTGATTGGCGATTTGCCAAACTTCTACCTCTACGCCGCCAACAACCCGTCAGAGGGCACGATTGCCAAGCGGCGGTCGTCGGCAACTCTGGTGTCCTATCTGACGCCGCCGGTTACCCAGGCGGGCCTTTACAAGGGGCTGAGTGAGTTGAAAGCGTCGCTCGAACGGATGCGCAACCTGCGGCCCGAGGACGAGTCCGAGATGGAGGACGTGTTCCAACTCATAATGGCTCAGGCGGAACAGTTGGAGTTGGATACACAACTGCCTAGGGACGATCGCGACGCCTATATCAGCAAGCTCACCCTGGCCATGTTGGAACTGGAATACGCGTTAATTCCACATGGATTGCATGTCGTGGGGCAGGGCATGGCTGCGCCGGAGCGGCGCGAAATGTTGATTCAGATCGCAGAGGCCGATGACGCGCCGGCGCCGAGCAATCCGATCATCGACGACATAATCGAGAGGGGTGGCTCGATGGCGAAAATCAATAATCCGGAACAAATGAACCTGGTGGAGCGGCTGACTGGCATCAATCAACTGCTGAAGTCAAACCCGGAACTGGACGGCCTGGTCACGGCCTTGTCTGGCCGGTTTGTGCCGCCATCGCCCAGCGGTGATCTTATTCGAACCCCTGACATGCTGCCAACTGGACGCAACATTCACGGGTTTGATCCTTTTGGTATTCCAAGCCCCTATGCGGTCAAGGACGGTGCCCGTCAGGCAGCGCGCGTCTTGGAACGCCATCTGGAGACCAGCAACGCCCTGCCTGAAACCATCGCGATTGTGCTTTGGGGAACTGATAATCTGAAGTCGGCTGGCGGTCCGATGGCACAGGCGTTGGCCCTGTTGGGCGCGCGACCGCGTGTCGACGGCTACAACCGTGTTTGTGGCGCGGAACTGATCCCATTGGACCAACTGAAACGCCCTCGGATTGATGTTGTGATGACTCTTTCAGGCATCTTCCGTGATCTGCTGCCGATGCAGGCCAGCATGCTGGCTGAAGCCAGTTATCTGGCGGCCATTGCTGACGAGCCGATCGAACAGAATTTCGTGCGCAAACATGCGCTTGCTTATGCTGAAGAAAATGGCTGTGACATCGAAGAGGCGGCCTATCGGGTGTTCTCAAACGGTGATGGCGCCTATGGCTCCAATGTTAACTTCCTGATCGAGTCCAGCGCCTGGACCGATGACCAGGAAATCGCCTCCACCTATACCAACCGCAAGAGCTTCGCGATCAACCGCAAGGGCAAGACGACCAAGCAGGTCGAACTGCTTTCGAAGGTGTTGGGCCAGGTTGATATGGCCTACCAGAACCTTGAATCGGTCGAGCTCGGGGTCACTACGATTGACCATTACTTCGATACTTTGGGGGGCATCTCCAAGGCCGTTGCGCTGGCGCAAGACGGTGCGGAAGTGCCGGTCTACATTTCCGACCAGACGCAAGGCGAAGGCAAGGTGCGGACCTTGGGAGAGCAGGTCTCGCTGGAAACCCGAACCCGGTCGCTGAATCCGAAATGGTATGAAGGCATGCTCGCCCATGGCTACGAGGGCGTGCGCTACATTGAATCACAAATCTCCAACACGATGGGCTGGTCGGCGACCACCGGCCAGGTACGGCCCTGGGTTTACCAGGAACTGAGCGAGACCTTTGTGCTGGATGAGGTGATGCGCAATCGCCTGACCGAACTGAACGCGGCCTCGTCATCGCGTCTCGTCAATCGACTGATCGAAGCCAGCGAACGCAATTATTGGCAGCCTGATGCAGAAACGTTGCAGGCACTACACGACGCCAGTGACGAACTCGAAGACCGCCTGGAGGGCATAGACACGCTATGAATATTTTGGGTCCCAACTCTCATTTCAAGGACAAGAACCGCCCGTTGCCGGTCGGTCTTGACGGCGAAGGCAGCGTGCAGGTGCATCTTGATGCGCAGATGGATGTGGGTTCTGCCAAGGTCTTTGCCGTCTACGGCAAGGGCGGGATTGGCAAATCGACCACTTCTTCCAACCTGTCTGCTGCATTCTCCAAGCTTGGCAAGCGGGTGCTTCAGATCGGCTGCGACCCCAAACATGACTCGACATTCACGCTGACGAAAAGGCTGGTTCCGACGGTGATCGACGCCCTGGAGGAAGTGAATTTTCATTCAGAGGAGCTGCGGACCGAGGATTTTGTCTACGAAGGCTACAACGGTGTGATGTGCGTCGAGGCAGGCGGTCCACCGGCCGGCACCGGATGTGGTGGCTATGTCGTCGGTCAGACGGTCAAGCTGTTGAAAGAGCACCATCTGTTGGAAGATTCCGACGTAGTGATCTTCGACGTTTTGGGCGACGTGGTTTGCGGTGGCTTTGCGTCACCGCTGCAGCATGCGGAACGGGCGCTGATCGTTACCGCCAATGACTTTGACTCCATCTTTGCGATGAACCGCATCGTTTCGGCGATCGGTGCGAAGTCCAAAAATTACGAGGTTCGGGTCGGAGGCGTGATTGCCAACCGATCTCACGCGACCGATGAGATTGATCGGTTCAATGCGTCCATCGGGCTCGACAAGGTTGCGCATTTTCCGGATCTCGATGTCATTCGTCGTTCGCGGTTGAAGAAATCGACGCTGTTTGAAATGGAAGAATCCCCCGAACTGACGGCGGTTCAAAACGAATATCTGAAGCTTGCCGAGACTCTGTGGGAAGGCAGAGAGCCGTTCACGCCAACACCAATGAAGGACCGGGAAATCTTCGATTTCCTCGGCTTCGACTAGGGGAGGGCGCGATGAGCAATACCGGATATGAAACCAGGCGAGGCGAACTCGCCACTTATTTCGACAAGACCGCCGTCGATAAGTGGAAAGCCATAACGTCCAACAGCCCGGTCAGCCGCATCCGCGAAACGGTGCGGGCTGGACGCGATGAAATGCGAACAACGCTGCTTGATTGGCTGCCCCATGATCTTGCGGGCATGCGCATTCTGGACGCCGGATGCGGCCCGGGCCAATTGGCAGTCGAAATGGCGCGGCGGGGGGCTGAGATTGTCGCCGTGGATCTCTCTCCAAACCTGATCCAGGTTGCAATCGAGCGCACCCCGTCGTGTCTGGACGGCGGCAAGATCGACTACCTTGCCGGAGACATGACATCGCAAGAGCTTGGCTCCTTCGACTATGTCGTGGCGATGGACAGTCTGATCCATTACCCAATGGAAACGGTGGTCAAGATACTTGCCGATTACAGCCCGCGGGTCCGGCGGGGTATTCTGTTTTCGTTTGCGCCGAGAACGCCGCTTCTCGCGGCCATGCACAATGTTGGCAAATTGTTTCCGCGCAACGACCGCTCCCCCGCCATTGTCCCGATAGCCGAGGCAAAGCTCAAACAGGCCATCTGCGCCGATGGCCAACTGACAAAGTTTGACCTGCGTCGGACGCTGAAAGTCGATTCTGGATTCTACAAGTCTCAGGCTCTGGAGTTGCAGGTCAGATGAGCAACAAGCGCACCACATTTGTTCAGTTCTGGCAGGCCGTAGGAACCCGCTTCCTGCCGTTTGCCGATGCTGCAAGTGAGGACTTGCCGCTGCCAAGACTGCTGCGGCTTTCGCTGTTTCAGGTCTCGGTCGGCATGGCTGCCGTCCTGCTTACTGGAACGCTTAACCGGGTCATGATCCTGGAGTTGGGAGTTCCGACCGCGCTGGTAGCCGTCATGGTGTGTTTGCCATTTTTGTTCGCTCCCGCAAGAGCGCTTGTTGGCTATAAATCTGACACCCACAAGTCTCTGCTGGGTTGGCGTCGCGTACCGTATATCTGGTTCGGATCGGTCATTCAATTTGGTGGTCTGTCCACCATGCCGTTTGCTCTACTGTTGCTGCAATCACAAACACTGGGCCCGACCTGGGCAGGCCCCGTCGCCGCGGCATTTGCGTTTTTATTGACCGGGATCGGCATTCACACCGTGCAAACTGCCGGACTGGCACTGGCCACGGATCTGGCGCCCAAAGAAACAAGGCCGAGAGTGGTCGCACTGGTTTATGTGATGTTGCTGGTCGGCATGTTGGTCAGCGCAATTGTGTTTTCCTATCTGCTCGTCGACTTCAGTCCAAAACGGCTCATTCAGGTGCTGCAAGGCGCTGCGGTTGCGACCATGGTGCTCAACGTCGTTGCCCTTTGGAAACAGGAAGCGCGGCAACCCAAATTGACCGACCCAAAAATCCAAAGCCGGCCGTTTTCGGAAGCCTGGGGGATGTTCAAGGAAGATCGCCGCAGCTATCGCCTGCTGGTCGCCGTCGGGCTGGGCACGGTCGGGTTTTCGATGCAGGACGTGCTGCTTGAACCTTATGGCGGCGAGGTGCTGGGCCTGTCGGTCAGTCAGACCACCATGTTGACGGCACTGTTTGCTGCGGGAACGCTGGTTGGATTTTTTGTTGCCGGGCAGCGGCTCAACAAGGGGGCTGACCCCTACCGGCTGGCTGCCAACGGCACACTCATCGGCGTCGTCGCCTTCTGCCTGATTGTCTTTGCCGCACCGCTTGGCTCAGCTCACATGTTCCGCCTCGGCTCAGCGTTGATCGGCATGGGCGGGGGCATGTTTGCCGTTGGCACGATGATCGCCTGTATGGACCTGGCGCGCACGTCCGGTTCTGGGTTGGCCCTTGGTGCCTGGGGTGCCGTTCAAGCATCCGCTGTCGGCATCGGACTGGGGGCGGGCGGCATCATTCGCGACGTTTCAGGACAATTGGCCATGTCCGGTGCACTCGGCCGGACGTTGATGGACCCAGCTCTGGGATACAGCGTCGTCTACCACCTGGAAATAGGGTTCTTGTTCGCAAGTCTCATCGCCATCGGACCATTGGTGCGGTCTATGGCACCGAAAGAAATCACCACAACAGAGAAGATAGGCCTGTCGGAATTGCCAGGCTAAAAATGGAGCAAAACAATGGGTGAAATTGTTGGAAACATCGATGCGGCACAGGTCGTGCTATATGCATTTTGGATCTTTTTTGCCTGCCTGATTTGGTATCTTCAGGCAGAAAGCCGCCGAGAGGGGTATCCGCTCGAAAATGACGTAACGGGGGACTACAATCGGGATCCCTGGTTGCAACTTCCGTCACCGAAAACCTTTATTCTGCCGCATGGCATGGGAACACGGACCTACCCGAATCCCGAGAACCGGGACACACGGCCAATCGCTGCTGTTCGGGCTTCCCAGACCGCCGGGTCGCCGCTGATCCCAACCGGGAACCCAATGATCGACGGTGTCGGTCCGGCATCTTGGGCAGAGCGGCCCGATCATCCAGACATGACGCCTCACGGTACGCCCAAGATCCAGCCGTTGCGCGTCGCCGAAGCCTTCAGCATTGCCGAAGCTGACGAGGATCCACGCGGCTTGCCGGTGATTGCGGCCGATGGTCAGTTGGCTGGTGTCATCAGCGATGTCTGGGTCGATCAGACCGAAGTCTATATCCGGTTCTTCGAGGTGGATATTGGTGGTGAGTCCCGCATCATGCCGCTGCATTTCGCCAAGCAGCGTGAAAAGGGTGATCTGCTCAGCCATGAGCGTGAACTGGAATATTACGTCCACAACCTGACGGCGGAACAGTTTGCTGACATTCCGCAGACCAAGTCGACCGACGAGATCACCATGCTCGAAGAAGAGAAGATCATGGCCTACTTTGGCGGTGGTGGACTTTACGCAATGCCAGGTCGTGCGGAGCCAATTTTGTGACCGCGCACGACGACTTTCATACGGAACCAATTCCGGGCCTACCTGCGCGCCCGCCAAAGGGGGAATCCATCCTCTGGCAGGGCAAGCCGGAAAGAAGCGGGTTGTTTGTTTCAGCACTGCATGGACGCAAGGTTGCCATCTACTTTGCGCTGCTGATGCTATGGAAGTTGATTGCCGGTATCTCCGATGGAAAGACGGCCAATGAGCTTTTGTTTTCCGTCGGTGGCACGGCCCTACTTGCGCTTGCTTCTTTGGCATTATTGTTGCTGCTGGCACACCTGATCTCACGCACCACCATTTATACCATCACCACCAAAAGGTTGGTGATGCGTTTTGGGGTGGCTTTGCCGATCACCTTCCAGTTTCCCTTTAGCCAGATCACCTCGGCGGATGTGAAGCCTCTGGGCCGTGGTCGCGGAAATATTGCGATCTCGTTGAAGGAGCACACCAAGGTTTCTTGGCTGATCCTGTGGCCCCATGTGCGGGCCTGGAAATTGGCGCGACCGCAGCCAACCATGCGCGCGCTGGGGAACGTTGATGGCGCGGCGCAATTGCTGGCGGATCAGCTTCGTCAGTCGCATCAGATCTCTGCAGCGGGTCCGGCCATTTCCAAGCACGTGGAACCTTCGCAACCAGCTGCGGCCAAAGCACCCGCTATCCGCGAAATCGGAACGACTGCACCGGCAACTTCATAATCGTACGCAAGGAAACAGACCAAGATGTCAGCCTCAAACGAAACAACGATCAAAGGACCGAGCCACCGGCTGCCGCTACTGGCCGCGCTCGCCGTCGTGGTTTTGGCGCTGGTTGTCACTCTTGGAACGCAGTTTACCGGCGAGGGCAAGGTCACCAGGACCATCGGTGAGGTCGACCGCGAGCGCTTGCTTCAGTTTCGCGATGGTGAGGCTGGCACGGTGATCGTCAGCGATGCCAATACCCGGAAGATCATCGTGCGATTTGGCCGGGGCGAGGGCGCCTTTGTGCGCCAGTCCATGCGGGCGCTCTCGCATAACAGAGCGCAGATGGGAGTCGAAAAGGGACAGCCTTATCGGCTCGTTGAGACGGCGAAAGGCAAACTTTCGATCGTCGACCCGGTGACGGGAAAATTCATCAAGCTGAACGCATTTGGCCGTGTCGCCATGGAGGGATTTTCGCACCTCCTGAAGACCGACGACGCGGATCGTAGTGCGGATGCAGCATCAACATTGGAAAAGGGAGCCTGATATGTTGAACAAATTGCTCGGAACTCAAAAGCAAGAGGATGTCGATTGTACGGTTACGATCGTCAACACCTTCGAAAGCCTTGAAGCCCACGTGCGCTTTAATGACGGGACGACGGTCAATCCAGGCGACGAAGTTGTGGTGCATGGTCGCCCGATCGAAGTGCCCTATGGCGAAACGCAAAGCTTTGAGCGTCGCGCCACGGTCAAACGTGCGGGCGCCGTTGAACGGTTGTGGACCCGCGCAACTGGTGATTTTGAGTTCATGGAGCTGTGCGAATTCAGCTTCTCGCAAGGGGCGTTGAGACCCGGAGCTCTGGCTGAGGAGTACACGTCATGAACGCCCACAATCCACCAGCCACTGGCAAACCTGTCGCCGATCGGAAGTTGAACGAAACAACTAAGATGGCGCAGGAGAATACGCTGCTCAGCCCGCGCTTCTACACGACGGATTTTGATGAACTGGACCGTATGGACGTCTCGTCCGTGCGCGAAGAGTGGGATGAATTGATCGCGTCCATGCGCAGCGACCCGAACAAGGGGCACTTCAAGCGCAATGAAGAATGGGATGACATCACCATCGACGATGTGCCCGTTGAGTTGCGCACCGAACTGGTCGACTTTCTGGTGTCTTCGCTGACCGCAGAATTTTCCGGCTGTGTTCTGTACAAGGAAATGAAGCGTCGCGGCACCAATGAGGACATCAAGGAATTGTTCTCCTACATGTCGCGCGACGAGGCCCGCCATGCAGGCTTCATCAATGACTCGCTGCGCGACTTCGGTATTGGCGTCAATCTTGGGTTTTTGACCAAGACCAAAAAATACACCTACTTCAAGCCGAAGTTCATTTTCTACGCCACCTATCTTTCAGAGAAGATCGGTTACGCTCGCTACATCACCATCTTCCGGCATTTCGAACGTCATCCGGACAAGCGGTTCCATCCAATATTCAAGTGGTTCGAGCAGTGGTGTAATGATGAATTCAGCCATGGCGAAGCTTTTTCGCTGCTGATGCGTTCCAATCCAAAACTCCTGCAGGGTCGGAACAAACTCTGGATCAAGTTCTTCCTGTGCGCCGTCTATGCCACCATGTTCGTGCGCGATCATGCGCGGCCGGAATTCCACAAGGCCGCCGGTCTGGACATCGAAGAATACGATATGCGGGTCTTCGAGATCACCAATGAATGCACCAGACAGTGCTTCCCATTGATGTTGGATCTTGAGCATCCAGCATTCTTGCCAACGATGCGCCGGATCAACGAACTTGCCATCGCGATTGACCAGGCCAACCAGAAGGGTGGCGTGTTCAACCGGATCAAGAAGGTCGGTTTGCAACTGGCCGTGGCTTCCAAGTTCCTGCGGCTTTACACGCTTCCGACCAAGAAGAACGACATTCCGGCGATCAGCCGGATGGTGCCAGCCTGGTAGGTTTGATGTAATCCGATGGCGCAATACGTATGGCCAGTTTTGTTTGTGATCCTTCTGTGGTGGTTTTCCACCGGAGCGGTTCTTTGGATGTCCATGCGGCCGCGGCATAAGTTGCCGCTCGGGTTGTTGAGCATCACAATCGTGGCGGCAATCGGATTTGCCAGCGCCACGATTGCCGCAAACAGTTCGCAAACTTGGGCGCCGTACGTGGGATTTGCCTCTGCGCTGGCGATTTGGGCCTGGGTCGAGTTCACGTTTCTCACCGGATTGATTACCGGACCAAGAACCAAGACCTGTCCGCAGAATATCAGCGAGCCTGTGCGTTTTCGATTGGCTTTCAGGACGATCAGCCGGCATGAATTCGCCTTGCTGATTGCGCTGTTGGCCGTGTTCTTGATTACTTATGCGGGAACAGACCATACGGCGGTGTTGACGTTTTTAACGCTTTGGGTCATGCGCGTGAGTGCCAAGCTGACCATTTTCAGCGGTGTGCCAGCGTTCTCCAAAGAGATCATGCCGGAATCCATCAGGCACCTGCACAGCTATTTCAGAGAGGACCGCATCGGTCCTGTGTTCTGGTTTTCAACGCTCGTTTGTACGCTGCTGTTATGTGCGGCATTGTACGCGCTTGCGTTTGGCGTGGTACCGTCAGATCGTGTCGCTCAGGCGGTTCTGCTGACAACCTTGGTCGCCCTGGCAGCCTTTGAGCACTGGATGATGGTGCTCCCCTTTGAGGAAACAGCCCTTTGGAAATGGGCGATCTCAAGCAATTCAAGAAACCTCGGAATTCAAAGAAAATGAAGGATAAGACCGTGCGTTCGTCTAGTTTTGAACATCACTTCGACCAGCAGCTTGACGCGTTGCGCGAGGCCGGAAATTACCGCGTATTTGCCGACCTGGAGCGGCAGAAGGGCGCCTTTCCAAAGGCGTCGCGCCATGATGATGACGGCCGGGTTTCTGACGTCACCGTTTGGTGCTCCAACGATTATCTGGGCATGGGGCAGCACCCCAATACGCTGGCTGCGATGACCGATGCGCTCAATAAATGCGGCGCCGGTGCCGGGGGCACGCGCAATATTTCGGGTACCAACCACTATCATGTTCTTCTGGAAGGTGAGTTGGCGGACTTGCACAACAAACCTGCTGCCCTGCTTTTGACATCCGGATATGTGGCAAACTGGGCAGCGCTTGGTACACTGGCATCGCGCATTCCCAATTGTGAAATCTTCTCAGACGGCGACAACCACGCCTCGATGATTGAAGGCATTCGCCACTCTCGTGCACCCAAACACATCTGGCGCCACAACGATGTGGCGCATCTCGACCAGCTACTGTCTGAGGCCGATCCAGCTGTGCCGAAGCTTGTTGCTTTCGAATCCGTTTATTCCATGGATGGGGATATTTGCCCGTTGGCCGAAATTCTCGACGTGTGCGAAAAGCACAATGCCTTTTCCTATCTGGACGAAGTTCATGCCGTTGGCCTTTATGGCCCACGTGGTGGTGGTATTGCCGAAAGAGAAGGGTTGATGGACAGGGTCGATTTGATCCAGGGCACGCTTGGCAAGGCCTTTGGTGTCATGGGTGGCTATATTACCGGTACGAAGAGCATGGTGGATTTTGTCCGCTCTTTTGCTTCCGGATTCATCTTTTCAACCGCGCTGCCGCCTGCGCTTGCAGCCGGTGCCCGGGCGTCCATTCAGCATCTGAAGATCAGCGACATGGAGCGCATGCGCCAACGCCGCAATGTCCAGAAGCTGCGGGAACGTCTAGATGCGCTTGGCTTGCCGCACATGCCGAACGACAGTCACATCGTGCCGGTGATGGTCGGTGACGCCAAAAAGTGCAAATACATTTCTGACCTTTTGTTGACGAACTATAACATCTACGTTCAGCCGATAAATTATCCCACCGTGCCGAAGGGCACCGAGCGTTTGCGTATTACACCATCACCCATGCACAGCGATGCCGATATCGATCACCTGGTCGGAGCGCTCAGCGAGCTGTGGTCGCAGTGCGCATTGTCGCGGGCGGTGGCGTGATGCTGCAGACGACATCTCCACAAAAGGTCCTTCATCTGACGGGAGAAGCGTCATTCTCGCCGGTGCTGGATGATGATGCTTGGCCCATCCCGCCGACCAAACCAGCCATTACCATTCCGGGCATCAAGGAAGACGGTAGTCACTTCCCGGTTGAGAAGATCGAAGCTCACGTCAAAGGGCTGCACCACCAGGCCCTGTCGGTCTTCGTCTTCTACCAGGGCGAACTGCTCATTCAGCAAAGGGCTGCTGAAAAATATCACTGTGGTGGCCTTTGGGCCAATACGTGCTGCAGTCATCCGCACTTTGGTGAGGACGTGGCAGACGCCGCCGACCGTCGGTTGATGGAAGAGTTGGGTTTCAAACTGCCGATCGAGCAACGGTTGATTGTTGAATATTCTGCTGATGTTGGCGGCGGCTTGTGGGAGCGCGAGCGGGTACACATGTTCCGTGCCGAAATTGCCGACAAGAGTCAGCTCGAAGTGAAGATGAACCCGGACGAAGTCCAAGACTGTCGCTGGATCAGCTGTGAAGCACTGCGGGAAGAAATTGGGACCTCGCCAGAGATGTTCACGCCTTGGTTCCGCATCTATGTGAAAGAATATCCCAGCCTGGATTTTTGAGCGCCGTTACAACGACCAGATCTTCCACAGGTCGCGCCATCTTGGAAGGATGCTGGGCACTTCGCTTGCATAGGTTAGGTACTGAGATCCAAACCGCTCTTTCAATTCTCGTTCTTCCAGGGCAACGATCCCCAGCATTCCGATGATGCAGCCAATGCTGGTCAGGTAGGCGGACTGAAAGTTGGCCATCAAGGCCCAACCAATGATCCCGACAAGCACCATTAGGTAGCGTGGGTGACGGACAATTGCATAGGGGCCATTGGTGAGCAGCNGTGTTGGATTGTCCGAAATTTCTGGAACGCCGGCAAAAGTGGAAAAGCGCAACTGCTTGCGCACCGGCCGCGCCAATCGCAGCGACAGAAGATAAATGGCCAGTCCAGCACCAAACAGCCACCACCTGAACCCAAGGTCTGGGCCAATCAGGAGATCGCGGTTGAGCCATGTGCCAACGCCTGTCGCGGTCATCGCCAGCGCGGCGCAAATGTAGGCAAAACGGGTTCTGAATCGTCGCCAATAATCCGCACCAAGATGAATGACCAGCCAATAGGCGATCACCATGGGCACCAGAATGACAAGCACCAGAGCGAGAAAGTAACGCAGACTGTCCAACTCACTCATCCCTTTGTTTTCATTGTTGCAATTGTTCCATTTTTCACCCCAATCGGCTAAAATCAGTATACAATTCAGACCAGGTTTTGCCAGCAATCAGGTGTAATTCTCAATGTCTTTGGAGACCGATCCCACAATTGAGCAGATCATTTCCGCCATGCCTCAACGCTTCAATCCGGATGCGGCTGGCGATCTTGATGCGGTGCTTCAGTTTATTCTGACCGGCGACGATGGTGGTGATTATTTTGCGACCATCCGTGACCGGACTTGCACCCTGTCCAATGGTCGGCATCCAGACCCGACCCTCACATTCAAGATGGCGGCATCTACCTATGTCGACATGGTCATGGGACGGGAATCGGGGCAGGCGGCTTTCTTCAAACGCAAGTTGACCTATTCCGGTCCAATCAATCTGGTGGTGAAAGTCCACACCTTCTTCAACCGTTAAACCCACCCACCTCACTTTCGGTTTGCCCGGTCTTCGGTCGACCATCTTTTGCGATCGCGGCAAGGCTTTGCGCAAAAAAAAACGGGGCCCGCGAAGCGGAACCCCGTCCAGTTCAGCAGATGCCGGATTGTTACGGCAGATTGCTTCCGCTCTCGTGCAGGACGCCGTGTTTGATGGCCCATTCAGACCAGTCATCAACGGCGGTGCCTGTCAAAAGAATGCCAATGCCGCCGGTCAATGTTGTCAGCATCGCAAACCACCACGCCCATCTGTGAATGGATTCCATGGTGGCGTTGAAGCCCATGGTCCAGCGCCAGAACAGGGCGGCTCGCTCTGAGGCTGTGCCTCGGTCGGTGATCTGTTCGATTTCACGTTCACCGCCATAGCGGCTGACCGCCAGGATGGTGGCCCCATGCATGGCGAACAGCAGTGCTGACCCATAGAGGAACACAATCGAGAGGGCGTGGAACGGATTGTAGAACAGGTTGCCGTAGAGCAAGGAGAAGTTGTTGGTCCAATCAAGATGTGAGAACACACCGTAAGGAACCGCGTGGCTCCAGGATCCCATCATCACCGGGCGGATAAATCCGAGCACCAGAAACAGCCAGATCGCTGCGGCAAAGGCAATAGGAATGTGCATTCCAAGTCCCAGAGCCTTGGCCCGTAGGTAACTGCGCACCCACCAAGCCATGACGGAAACCGTCAGGAAGAAACCCGCAATCAGGAACCAACCACCCTCTTGCAGCGGCGGCAAAACCTTCAAGCCGTACGAGGCGGGTGGTGGGTCGAGTGAAAGCCAGAACAGTTGTCTGACGAACTGTACCGGATCCCACCCGACCTGAGCCCAGTAGTTCAGGCCAATGATGTTAAAGGCCAACAGGAATGAGACGAGAGAAATGAGTCCCATTGTTCCCAGATATACCGGACCGATCTGTGCGTTACCGATCTTGCCGAGCCAGTAATACATCTTGCCTTTGCCGATGCGTGGATCGTCTCCACGCGGGAGGGGAATGCCCATCCCCGGCTGGGTTGTGACTTGAGTTGTCGTGAAGATGTTTTGATATTCGCGCATCCATCTTCTCCTTATTCGTCGAGGTAATCGAGGTCGCCGATTTCACGCACCAGATCTTCCTGTGGGAAAACCGGGAGCTCCAGCCACCAGTTCCACCAATCGGACCAGGCGTCTTCCCAAATCGGACCGGAAATAACGATACAGACCGCACTCCAGAAGACGGCCGATAGCGCCAGGAAGAGTCCGACGCGGTGAATGCCCAATGTGCCAACTGAGTAGCCGATGAAATCACGGAAATAGGTGTCTTCATGCTCTGGCGTTTTGACTTCCAGTCCCTTGCCAGGATTGGTGGAGGACAGAACCAGTCCACCGTGAAGGGCAAGTGCCAGGGTCGTCGCGAAGAAGAACGTGATCGCGATCATGTGGGCGGGGTTGTAATGGAAGTTGCCATAAGCATAGCCAACATTGTTGACCCACTCCAAATGGCTGTAGATGCCATACGGGAAACCGTGTCCCCAGGCGCCCATGAACAACGGACGGAAAACCACCAGGGTGACATAGGCAAACACCGCCACGCTGAACGCGAACGGCACATGCAGGCCCATTCCCAGTTTGCGTGATATCTCCACCTCACGCAGGGCCCAGGAGCCAAAAGCACCGACGGCACAAATCGTGATGATCTGCCATAGGCCACCTTCGGCCAATGGGGCGAGAGCCAGGCCGTATTCGATGTCAGGCGGATTGATGCTGATTTGCCAAAGGTTCCAAGTCGGACCAATTGCTGCACCGTAAATAATCAAAAGTGTTCCAAGCGTCGCGAAGAAGATCGTCGAAACGCCAAAGAAACCTACATAGAAGGGACCCACCCAGAAATCAAAAAGGTCGCCCCCAACCAGGGTTCCACCGCGAACGCGGTATTTTCGCTCAAAGCTCAGCAAGGCCATAGCTGGTTCTCCAAAACCTAGTAATTTAATCCGGTGGGCAGGAATTGTTGGTTCCTGCCCACCGGGAAATGGCAGACGTGAATTAAGTTATGAGCCTTGTTTCCTCGATCTGAGCCTCAGCTGCAGTCAAGGGTTTCACATCCAACCAGTTGTACCTGTCGGTGCTCAGCAAAATGAAATGAATCAAAATTGCCAGAGTGAACAGGAAGACGGCCATTGCCACCATCACGCGTCTGGGATCGAAAAGAAGCCAAATTTTATACATCTAACTGCTCCTCTCAACCAAACGCCGTCAGGGTTGTTGCAATGGTGTTGACACCATCCAACAGTGACGAGGTCGTCATTGATCCATCGTTGAAAAGCCAAGGGCGCCATAGGTGCACAAGCACATGTGCCGCGAAAGCCCATCCCGTGAAGGCGATAGCGCTCTTCATGAAGATGCGATGGAATTCACGGGCCTCTCCGCTGGTCATACCAGAGACAGACTCGCTTTCAGGACTAGCCATATTGTAACCTCCTAGTCTTGTGGTCTTGCGACCGGCACCGTGACAAACCCCACGGCAGGCTTGGTTCTAGCGAACCACATCTTCCCGAGGTTAGGCGGGAAAATCTCGTAAATTCAGTACTTAAAGGCATAGCCAGCAGATGCGTGCGCGCCTTGTTTGGCTTCCTGCCAGATCAGTCCATCGGCCTTGCGGCCCATGAGTTTTGCCAGGAACAATCGAGCCAGGGAAAAGACGAAAAGCACGCTGAAGATGCTTCTGTAGATCACCGCTTCTCCAAGCGACGCACTGCGGGACCGCCGCGTGATGTCCATTGGTACGTTCGTCATAGTTTCATCCTTTCTTTGCGTTGCAGCCGCTCGATGCGTTGGCGCCGATCATGCTGCGGTACTCGAACTGAAATTTGCTGTTTGCTCGACCCGTCGGGCGGTAACGCGATCCTCGCCAGCGCCGAGGGCGTCGCGTTCGGTTTGGTCGCGCAGTTTCTTTGCTGCTGAAATCCGGATCAGCACGGGTTCCCGGTCGACAGCTGCATCAAGCGCACGCTGTGCATCGGCATCCCAAGGCAGGGCGCTCGACATGCGTGCGGGAACCGCATCCGCTTCCCTGTCCATGTCGCTCTGCAGCGGCAGAATGTGGAACAGGGCGTCGAACAGGCTGTTGCAGACTTCCTGCACCAGATAGCTGGCGCCGCCATATCCCATGAACGGTGTGCCTGTATGGCGGCGAATGATGGCGCCGGGGAATGAGGCTGGAATATAGGTTGCCCTGGATCCCTGGTCGGCCAGATACATGCGTTCGTTGTAGGAACCAAAGAGGATCATCGGTGGCTTCTCTTTGATGAGATCCTGCACCTCCTGGTTGTCGGTCTTCTTGCCGGCGCAGCGGGCGACGGCAAATGTGCAGGGCAGGCCCAATTCTTCTTCGAGGAAATTGCGCAGGCCGCGGGTGTAGGTTTCGTTGGCAACGATGGCGAAACTGGCCGTGCCGAAGAAATCCTGGGTGACGGATCGCCACAGATCCCACATCGGCTTCAGCGTCGTGTGCTTTTCGCGTTCGATGAACGGTTCCGGATCAAGTTCGAGAATTTCACCGAGTTTGCGCAGGAACGCCGTTGTCGAATGAATGCCGATCGGCGCCTGCAGATAGGGCCGGCCAAGCGACTCGCACAAAAGACGGCCAAATTCCCGGTACATGCAGACATTGGCGTCGGCGTTGCCGAGCATGGCGATGTCAGCAAGATGCGAGCCCAGCGGGAAGGTCATGTTGACCTCCGCACCGATGCCTTCGATGAGGCGACGGATTTCCGCGATATCAGACGGCATATTGAAGGTGCCATAGATCGGGCCAATGATATTGACCCGCGGCTTGGTGCCCTCTTTGCGCTTGCGCGGCTTGGGTGCTTTGCCTTTGCCGGGGGCAAATTCCGTCCACAGCCACTTTAGCGCGCGGTCGGCACTTTGCCACTGATCCTCATCAATGGTGCGTGGCAGAAAACGTTGAATATTGGCGCCTTCGGGCGTGACCCCGCCGCCAATCATCTCAGCGATGGAGCCGGTGACCACAACGGCGGGCAGGTCCGGATCGAGCACGGTTCTTGAGCGGCGCATGGCTTGTTCGGTGCCATGTTGGCCAAGTTCGTCTTCGCCGAGACCCGTGACCACAATTGGCAGTTCATGCGGGGGCAGGGCATCGGTATAGTGCAATACCGAGGTTACCGGCAGATTTTCGCAGCCAACCGGACCATCGATGATCACCTGCAATCCCTTGACCGCGGTGAACGCATAAACAGCGCCCCAGTAGCCGCCAGCCCGGTCGTGATCGAGAATCAGCGTCATGATCCAACGGCCTCCCCAGCATCAACTGCATTGGCAGAGGCCGCGGCGCGAGCGGCGCGGGCGGCAAATTTCTTCTTGAAAGCGGGACGGTCAACCGGCGTGTCTTCCCAAACACCGGCAGCGTAGTCCTCTCCAACGCCTTCGAAGAAGGCATTCATTTGATCAAAGCGCGGCTTGTTGGCGATGGCAGCGTTGATGACCTGTGCCAAAGATCCAGCACCTGCGGGGCCCATTAGAGGCCGGGCGCTGATCAGGTTGGTGAAATACAGGCCCGGTGTGCCGTTTTCCTTGGCTTTCTGAACCACCGGTGTGGTGCCGATGGCAAGATCCGGGTTGAAAGCTTCCATGGCGGCCAGGTCGTCTTCCAACGAGGCACGGAACTTGACGTGCACCCCTTTGGCCTGCAGCCATTCGGCATCCTGGGTCGACCACTCTGTCTTTGGACAGGCCGAGCCAACGTAGCGAACGTCTGCACCGCTTTCCATTAACAGCCGCGCGACAATCAATTCAGATCCTTCATAGCCGGACAGCGTGATGCGTCCTTTGATCGGCGTGGCAGACAGCACCTGTTTGATGGCCTTGAGTAAGGGTTCCTTCGTGGCATCGACCTTGGCCTGCGGTATGTTGCAGGCCTTGCCGATGGCATCCAGCCAGGCATCCGTGCCGGCTACGCCGACGGGTGCTGATCCAATGACCGGCCGTCCGGCCGCCTGAAACTGCCTGACGGAGGCAGTATAGAACGGGTGAATGGCAGCCACGGCGGCACAGTCGAGCGCTGAATAGAGCTCGCGCCATTCGCGCGTCGGCACCACGGTGCCCACCTGGAGACCCATCGGCTGCAACATTTGACCGATGCTGATCGGATCAACCGGGAACATTTCTCCCAAAAGCGTGATTGTTGGCTGACCGCTGGTGTTTTTGTTCGCGGATGGCTGAACCGGCCCTGCGCTGATTTCCTCGCGGGCATATTGCAGCATCGCACCGGCCAAGACGTCCTTGGCTTCGGCGTGGGTCGGGATACCAAATCCCGGCACATCGATGCCGATGATGCGCACACCGTCGATTTCCTTCGGCAACATTTGCAGCGGAACGCCTGAAGCGGTTGGCACGCACAAATTGGTAACGACGATGGCGTCGTAAAGGTCGGGATCGGCCATCTCATGGACGGCGTCGCGGATATCTTCATAAAGCTTGCCTGTGACAAGGCTTTCTGAATCAAACGGCACATAGCCAACGGTGCGGCGCGCGCCGTAGAAATGCGACGTGAAGGTCAGTCCGTAAACGCAGCAGGCTGAACCGGAGAGAATCGTCGCGGTCCGACGCATGCGCAAACCGACCCGCAGCGAGCCAAATGCCGGACACATGCTTTGTGGCTGGTCATGGGGCCCCTTGGGATAATCCTTGGCATATTGATCCAGGATCGTCGTCTTTCCCGCTTTCTTGGCAGCCGCATTCAAATGGTCGGCACCAGCATGACACCCGGCACCTTCAAGCGCCGGATCAACCGAGGGCTCAACCGCGTCGTAAACGCGATCCTCGGCAGTCCGTTCGGTGTCTGTGTTTGCGCGGTCAACCATGCTGATTCTGCCTCAAACCTCGTCGTAGACGACCTCAAGAGAGGTCAGTGTGAGAATGGAGGGGTCGCACATGTCTTCAGGCAGAGCCGGTTCCAGCACATAGTTTGCGCCGGTGTCGTCGTCAGAAAACAAGTTCAGCAGTTCATCCTGACTCAGCGGGGAGGGCTGTCTTGGAGGAGCTGCCATCATGTTCTGCGCAAGTTCGCTGAACATGGGACCCCATTCGCCATCAGGATCGCCAACGATTTCGTATTTGGCGGACTTGCGGCGAATATCTTCGTGTTGCGGAATCGATGAGAGGATCGGGATATTGGCCTGCTTGGCGAATGCCGCAGCCTCACCGGTACCGTCATCTTTGTTGACCAGCATGCCGGCAACGCCAACATTGCCGCCCAACTTGCGGAAATACTCAACGGCCGAACAGACATTGTTGGCCACGTACAGCGACTGCAGGTCGTTGGAGCCAACGACAATCACCTTCTGGCACATGTCGCGGGCAATCGGCAGCCCGAAGCCGCCACAGACCACGTCGCCCAGAAAGTCCAGCAGCACGTAGTCAAAATTCCAGTCGTGGAAGCCGAGCTTCTCAAGCAGTTCAAAGCCATGAATGATGCCGCGCCCACCACAACCGCGGCCGACTTCAGGACCACCGAGTTCCATTGCGAACACACCGTCGCGTTTGAAGCAGACATCGCTGATGGTCACTTCGTCGCCAGCTGCCTTCTTGGCTGCCGATGTTTCGATGATGGTCGGGCAGGACCGGCCGCCGAACAAAAGTGATGTTGTATCGGACTTGGGATCGCAGCCGATCAACAGGACCTTCTTGCCCTGGCGCGCGAGATTGTAGGACAGATTGGCGAGGCTGAAGCTTTTGCCGATGCCGCCCTTGCCGTAGATCGCAATGATCTGTGTCTCTTTTGAAACCTCGCCGGTGTGCACCGGATCTGGCTCAACGCTTGCTTCGTCAGACAGCAAGGCAAAGATATCGACACCGTCCCGGGCCTCTTCGCGTCCTTCGATGGATTGGTCTTCGATCATGCTTTGTCGCTCCAATTTAGAACCATTTTCAGACAGTTAGGGTCGGTAAAGGCGGTTTCATAAGCGCCGCTGGCATCGGCCACGGCGCACTCGTCGGTGATCAGGTTGTTCAGCGAAAGCTGGTCCCGTTCCAGCATTTGGCAGACGGCTGCCTGGTCGGATGGCGACCATTCGGCGGCGATTCGTATGCGAGCCTCTTTCATGAATGCGGCGGGAAAGGCGAAATCCAGCCGCGCCTCGTAAAAGCCGGCCAGAACGATTTCACCTTGCGGTGCCAGATGACCGACAAGCTGATCGATGATCGTGCTGTCGCCGCTGACATCCATGATGTTTTGGTATTTTTCGCCTTCGCAGTCCGAAGACGCACAAACACGGTAGTCGCCTGCGCCTTCCTGACGCTCAGGGTTTTGCTCCCAGACCGTTGGCGCGCCCCCCAGGGCAACGGTCAATCGGGCCAGCAGTCGACCCAAAATGCCATGCCCAACGATCAGGTCCGGCAAAACCGGCTTGCCGGTTATTGGGTGAACAAGGGCGTGATAGGCCGTGGAACTGAGCGCCAACAAAGCCCCTTGGGCACCAAGATCGGGGTTCAATGACCTTGCCTTGTCGTTGCTTGTAATGATGTGTTTTGCAGCACCACCAAAGAGGCCACGAACGTCCTTGTAGGCAGCGGAGCCGGGGACGAACACGAATTCCCCAATACGGTGCCGCAGGTGCTTTGGAGCCTCTTCGACGATGCCAACGGTCTCGTAGCCAGGAACCAGGGGGTAGCCCATGCCGGGAAAGAATGGCATGTCGCCAGACCACAGCAAACGCTCAGTGCCGGTACTGATACCGCTCCACTTTACGTCGACGACCAAATCGTCGTGAGTCGGGTCGGCCAGTTCGACGCTATCGACGACCAACCTGCCTGGCTCTTCAAATATGACTGCACTTGTGTGCATCGATTTCTTCCAACTTGGCATCCGCGCGATTGCAGACGCTAGCCGGCTCCCTAGATTGTCATAATAAGTTGACAGGTTAATATGTCAATCAATCAGTACATTAAAGTGTCTAATAATCCGCGAGAATCGTGCTGACGATGAGTGGCGAATGGGTCGGGACGACCCGCGCCCTGGAAAATCCGGCTTTCTTGAGCATATCTATGAGCATTTCTGGCGGTCTCGGGCGCCCGCTGCCCATCGCGTAGAGATAAAAATTGAAATAGGCATCGCTGATGCGATGGGCTGATCCACCTGTGGACATTGGTTCACAGATCAGCAATTTCCCGGTTTTTGGGAGCGCGGCATGAACGGCATTGAGCAAATTTTGAACCTGAGCGTCGTCGTGATCATGGAGAATGCGCACCAACGTGATCAAGTCGGCGCCGCCTGGGAGCGAATCGTCAAAGAACGAGCCACCAACGAACTCCACGCGACCGGCAAGCTCGCCGCCTGACAACCGGCACTCAGCGGTTTTAACAACCGACGGCAAGTCAAACAGCTTGAACTTGAGGTGATTGTTGCAGCGGCCGATATGAGAAATGAATTCGCCCAGCCCACCGCCGACATCCATGACGGTTGCGTATGGGGCGAAGTCGAAAGCCTGATTGACTTCCTCCGCCACCATGGTCTGGCTGGCGGTCATCAGTTGGGAATATGCTTCGATTGTTTGCGGGTCGGCATCAGCTGGTGTTTTGCTCAGCGCATAATCCCAGTAGCGGGAAAGATGGGTTTCGCTCCGGCCAGACCGGAGCAGGGCAACTGGGTCTGTCATGTCTTTATAGAGAAGTGGGTGATGCTTGATCATCGCCACGACACCAGGATTGACGGTCAGAACGCTGCCGAGGTCACCTAAACGGTATGTGTCTTTGCTTTTCTGCAGCAATCGAAGGGCCACAGCGCCATCAGCCAGTCGGCGTGTTTCGTCGATCGGCAGGTCAATCTGCTCTGACAGGGCTGCGAGGGTGAGACCCGACTTCACCTTGGGAAGAACGTCCAGTTCGATGCAGGCCAGCAGGATCTGTGAATAGACAAAACCAGAAACCAGGTCGAATAACTCGCTTTGACGTTTGCGCACGACGGGTCGGGTCAGCGGAAAGCGACTGGCAAATTGATGGAACCGGTGGGACGTCAGACAGGCGTCGCGAAAGTCCAGCCATCGGTCGAGCAGGCTCACGATGCCACCGAGATCAGGCTTTTATGCGAATGCGGTCGCATATTTGGCGGGTACCAGGCGGGTCGCCTGGTTGACGATGAGCTCTCTCAACTCGTTCGTTCCAGCGCACGCTGGTACGGAGTCAGCAGCGTCCGCAATGGTTTGCTTGAGACGCTTCATTGCTTTTTCCAAACCGAGTTCCATCACGGCATTCGGTTTAGAATTGTTTCGGTCTTGACCAAGTGGCTTGTCCGAGTCGGCAATGCTTCCGGTCGCATCGAGCAGATCGTCCGCCAACTGGTATGCTTCCCCTATTTTTTCGCCTAACGGGTGCCACTCGGAGGGATCAGATCCGCCCGCAATGGCACCCGCGCTCACCGAACCGACAAATAGGGAGCCAGTTTTCGCACGGTGATAGTCAATAAGGTCAATTTTTGTTTCGCTTTCCCAAGCCTGGCCGGCAACGATGCCACCTGGCATTCCGACGGCCTTGGACACGCACTCGATCAGATCAACGAGCTTTGCCGGATCAGAGGCTGCGGTTCTCGCAATTGTGTTGAATGCCTCGACGATCAGAGCATCGCCGACGAGAACTGCTATGGGTTCCCCATACAAGTTATGGACGGAAGGCTTTCCGCGTCTCAGGCTTGCATTGTCAAAACAGGGCAGATCATCGTGGACAAGCGAGGCGCAATGCAGCATCTCAATCGCGGCAGCAGCACCGTCCGTCAGTGCATTGGCTTGTCCACCGCAGGCAGCCGCCACTGCCAAGGTCAAAGTCGGGCGCACCCGGGCGCCACCCGGGAAGACTGCATAGTGGACAGCCTTGGCCAATTTAGGCGGGCAGGGTTTGGCAGTCGCTCGGTCAACAGCAGCCTCTAGGCTCTGTTCGATACGTGCAGCAGATTCCATCTGTCCACCCTTCTTGTTGTCTAAAATTAGTGACAGTGTATACTGTAAGAAAATATAGACAACCGTAAACTGCAATTTGCGCGCAAGTTTGCTGTTGGCTGCCAAAGAGGTGCACTTGTCAGGATCTGCAACACTCGATCGTGCCGCCATTTCGCGGCCGGCATTGGCCGGAGCCAACGCCGCCGGTCCGTTGTTTGACGCCAAGGTTCCCTCGCAAGGCTATGTCTGGTGGTATGCGGATGCGATCAGTGACGATGGAAAGTTTGGTTTTTCCATCATCGCGATGATCGGCTCGGTGTTTTCGCCCTATTACGCCTGGTCGGGGCGGCACAGTCCGCACAACCATGTTGCCCTGAACGTTGGGCTATATGGAAAAGGTGTGAAGCGCTGGTCGATGACCGAGCGCGGCGTCAATGCACTGGTCCAGTCCCGTGATCAATTGGTGATCGGGCCCAGCAGCCTGACATGGCAGGGCGATACGCTGGAAATCCGGATCCAAGAATGGGCCGTCCCGATTCCCCGAAAAATCAATGGAGTAATCCGCCTCCATCTTCCGGCCATTACTGAGAGTTCCTATCAACTGGATGCAAATGGGCGGCATTTTTGGCAACCGATCGGACCCAGCGCTCGGGCGGAAGTTCGGTTCGCCAATCCGGATCTGTCATGGCAAGGCCACGCTTATCTGGACAGCAATTGGGGCATCGAGCCATTGGAGGCCGGGTTTCAATATTGGAACTGGTCACGGGCTGCAACGAAAGATGGCGCTGGCATCTACTACGATGCGATCCTTGCAAATGGAGATGAAAGCCGCCTGGCGCTCCAATTTGATAAGGCTGCGCGGGCCACGGTGTGTGAGGTGCCACCGGCAGTTGAGTTGAATCGGGGGCCAATCTGGCGGATGCCCCGTGCCACGCCGCACCCGCCAAATCAGGCACCTCCCAAAACACTGCAGATGTTGGAGGACACGCCCTTTTATACCCGCTCAAGAATTGCCAGTCATTTTGACGGAGAGCCGGTGATCGCCGTGCATGAAAGCCTCGACCTCCAGCGTTTTTCCAGCACCTGGGTGCGCTGTCTATTGCCCTTCCGGATGCCCCGACGCTCAGGTGGATGACGCGTTGATGTGGTCGCCGGAGACCTCCGGATTGAGGCGCCAGACCGTATAGTTCAAGAAAATGGCAATCGAGACCCAGAGCAGATAGGGCAGGACCATCAATCCGGCCCAGGGTACGATCTGGAAGAACAGGATTGCCTGCACTGCAATCGCTACCCAGAGCAGACTTGCTTCGACAATCGCCAAGCGAATGAGTTTGAACCCAAAAAACACGGCTGACCAACCGGCGTTGAGGGTCAAAGCAATCCCGTAAATGACCATGGCCCAAAAACCGATGCCGTCACCACCGGCGACCTGCCACACCTGCCAGCCTGCAAACGCGTTGGTCATATAGAGGACCAGCCAAACTGTGGGGAATACCCAATCCGGTGGGATCCAATCGGGCTTCTTGAGCTGTTGGTACCATTCGTCTGGCGTAAAAATGCCCCCACTGGTCGCGGCCATAAAGTTCAAGATGACAAAAATAATCAATGCTGACATTGGCTGAGGCTCTCTGGTGACGCTGGTTGATTGGCCGTGGTGGTTATGAATTCTTCGATTGCGGAACAGAAAAGTTCGGGCTCTTCTTCGTGGGCCAGATGGCCACAATCTTCAAAGATCCGCATTGTGCCTTGCTGCAGCAGTTGGTGGCTGCGATCTGCCAAGGCGGGCGCAACAGTCCCGTCCTTGGCACCGATCGTCTGCAGCACCGGAATATCGATCCGCTGAAGCATTTTAGCCATGTGGTTTAAGTCCCAATTGGCCATCATGGCCAACGTGCCTTCAACGTGGTGGGTCGACTGCAGGGCCTGGTGATAACAGTCCAATCCCTGATGGCCCAATTGCGATCCTGTCGAGGCCATCAGCGCTTCTACGCGGCTTCGATTGGCGGCGCTCAAGGCGAATAGGTGCGAGGCGAATGGGTTGACCAACAGCAGCTTGGCAGCGGCTGGAAAAATTTGTCCGCTAAAGCCGTCAAACGGAAAGAATGCAGCGTTGATGGCAACCAATGCCCTGGGTTGGATTGCCCGGGTTGCGGTCATCTGCACCGCAATCGCCGCGCCGGCCGAGTGCCCGACCACGTAATCCGGCATCAATTCCTCATTGTGCAACAAGCTTGCGATGGCGATGGCAATATTGGGTAGGTTGGGCCGCTGCTGATACAGCTTGCTGGAAAATCCATGTCCGGGTAGATCCAGTGCAACCACGCAGAAGCGCCTGGCCAGAGTCGGAATCATCTCAGCATATGAATGGGTGGTGGCGCCTGTGCCATGCAGCAACAACAAAACCGGGCCGCTGCCCATTTGCTGGATATGCCAGGAATTGCCGGACAAGCGGACAAAGCGGCTCAGATGGCGGTTGGGCCAACTATGTCCTTCCTTTTGCCAATCCATGTGCCACCTGTTCAATTCTTGAAGCTGCTGATGTTGCCCAAAATTTTCATCGGCGATGTGCCTTGACCATGTCCGAGATCGAACCCGCGCTCGCTTGCGGCATGGGAACATAGTGGGCCCCCATGTTTGCTGCCAATGACTTTGCTTGGGGGCGCTGTTGGCGCCCGACATCAATCAACAGTGTTTCGAAGCCGGATGCGTCAATCAGACGGGCCACGTTCTGCGCATCCTCTGCTGCTTGGGTCCGATTGCCCTGACCATTGGCGTCAACATTGGCACTGCCGTCGGTCAGCAAAATAAGCGAGGGAAACCGTCCCTTACGCCATTCGTCCTCCGCAAGCTGCAACGCTGTCTTTAGGCCGGAAGCGAGCGGTGTGCCGCCGCCGCCGGGCAGGGCGGCAAGGGCCCGCTTGGCTCGCACCAAGGCCCGTGTTGGCGGTAGCAAAACGTCTGCCTGGCGCCCGCGAAAGCTAACGAGCGCCACATGATCGCGACGTGCGTAGCTGGCGCCCAGCAGTAGTTCCACCGCGCCCTTGGCTTCTGCCAAACGGTTTATTGCCGTTGATCCAGAAGCGTCGACAACGAAGATCGACGAGGTTTCAGAACGCTGTTTGAATTGCCGTATATGGAGATCGGAGCGGCGTACGCGAATGGGATTGCGGGCCGATGCTGAGGTCGATGGGTCCCCATAGAGTTTTTGCCAAGGGGCCGCGGCGCGCAGGGTGGCCAGGATGTCGAGACGCTTACCATTGCCCAGATCACCGCGACGGCTGGTCAGCGGCCTGCCGCGATGATTGTTCCTGCTGCCCACGCCCCGTCGTCCGGCGCTGATCGACTTTGGCGCCTTGTTGAGGCGGGCTCTCAGGAGATTGAGCAAGCCAGGCGGCAGGGCGCTGGCCAGGGAATCCAGATTGATCTCGTCGGGTATGCCGCTCCTTTGATCGGACTGTTCGTCGCGATCTTCGGATTGTTCCGGCACAGGTTCCTGCTCGGGAGCATCCGGCTGCTGCTCCTGTTCAGGTAGAGCCTCCTCGGCCGGCTCAGTCGGAGCAGGCAATTGGGTTGCCCGATTGAGCAGGCTGAGCCGCATGGCAATCTGGATGTCGAGCTCTTTGACGACGGTGCGCCCATCGATGCGAGCGATCTGCTTTGCAAGGGTTGCAGTCTGCATCGCCGGACGCAGCGACGTTAGTCCGAAACCGACGCAGAGCGTGCAAATCTCTTCGATCTGCTGTGTGGTGATCGAAACTTCAGTTGGACCAACCTGGGGAGCCGGGTCCAGGTTTTGAGCGCTTCGAATGCTGATCTCGTTGAGGTTGATGTGCAATGTCAGCCTGTCCCGCAAACCGGGATGCACTTGCTCATCTGCAACGTCGCCACCAGGTTCGCCGCTTTCATCGAAGGCAACGATGCCGAAGCGAGTCGCCTGTTGGTCGCTGATGCCGTCCCGTTCGATATTCACGGTGCCATTGTCATGGGCAGCCAATATCTGGCGCAAATTTTCGCAATGCAGCAGATCCCCAGAAGGCAAAAGAATAGCCTGTTGATTGGCCTGAACCAGCAGGCCCTGATGAAAAACTTTCCGACCATTGGACAGGGTGGCGGTGAGGTCCAGTCCACCGACCAAGCGATCCGGTGAGATCGTATGTGGAATGGTGTGAAGCTTGAGCTTTTCCGGCAGGGCTGCCGTCAGGCGGTTGAGCCAGATATCGCGCACAGGTCCGGCCTGGGCCTTGACGAGAAGACCTGCAGATTCAAATTCGCCGTTGTGTAAAAGCTGAACAAAAATGTCGGCGGCAAGGCAGGCGTCATTCCACAACAGTTTTTCCGTCTCCAGTCGTTCGGACCAGACGTCAAGGCCTTGATTGTGCGTCGCTTCAGCTTCCACCATCATCGTTGAATATCTTTTCCAGAGCCCTTTCCACCCGCACAGAGCCTTGAGCATCGTCCAGCGGATCGCGGCGCATGCGATGGTTCAAGGCCATTGCCGCCATCGACCGCACGTTCTGCGGAGAGATCTCCGAGCCGCCCTTGAGTGCCGCCTCAGCTCGAGCCGCCTTGATCAGTGTCAGTTCGCCTCGCAATCCATCGGTTCCAAGCGCAATGCAGATCTGCGCAATCAAAGCCAGAATGTCGTCACTTGCCTGGACAGTTGCAAGTTCATCACGGGCCTTGAGGACCTGGTTCCGCAATCGGCTGTTTTGCCTTTGCCATTTTTTGGCAAACCCTTGAGGGTCCGCTTCGAAAGCCTCGCGTCGTTTGATGATCTCAATGCGTTGGGCGATGTCGTTGGGGGTTTGCACTTCGACGGAGAGGCCGAAGCGGTCCAGCAATTGGGGACGCAGTTCGCCTTCTTCTGGATTGCCGCTTCCAACGAGGACGAAGCGGGCAGGGTGCCGCAGGCTCAATCCCTCTCTTTCGATGACGTTCCACCCTGAGGCGGCGACATCCAGCAGGACATCGACCAAATGGTCTTCCAGCAGGTTCACTTCGTCAATGTACAGATAGCCGCGATTTGCTTTGGCGAGCAGGCCGGGCTCAAACACCTTTTCGCCGTCAATCAAGGCGCGTTCAATGTCCAGGGCGCCCAGCACCCTGTCTTCAGTGGCCCCCAAGGGCAAGTTGACAACCGGGACGTCGATCTTGCCAACCTTGCGCTCGGCGTCGGCATCCGACGAACCGCAGACCTCACAGTGATTGCCCGTTTCAATCGGGTTGCAGCGGTATTGGCAGCTTGTGACGGCAGACATTTTGGGTAACAGCGCGGCGAGAGCACGCACGGCCGTCGTCTTCCCGGTTCCCCGGTCTCCCATAGCCAACACGCCGCCGAGGCTGGGATCGACCGCCGACAACATCAAGGCGTGCTTGAGGGAATCTTGTCCGACGATGGCGGCGAAGGGATAAGAAACGGATGTTGCTGCCATCAATCCTGCCCTCCATCTGAAGCCGGAAGTCGAGGACAGAACGAACGCCGTGCCCGCCATGAAGCGGGGTGGCCATCACCTCTGATTTGGGGGCGCCTATGGTCTGTTTGAACTTCAACTGGGGTCACAGCGAAACCGTCGATCTTTGTTTGGCTAACAATTCAATGTGTAAAATAAATTTGACACTTATTCGATTTGTATGACACTTTCTGCCCCGATGTACAGCGCTAGCTTCGGCAAAATTTGTGCTTAAGGGTAAACCGCAGTTCCCAGAGATTGTTGGATTTGGGACAGCCAAAGCGCGTGGCCTTTGCACAGACTGTGGCATTTCCCGCTCATCAATGCCGCAAAGGTGCGGCCAGGCCTGTCAATTCATCAAGCCAAACTATCCCTCTGCAGAGGCGCGCGTGCATGGCCGTAGTCGCCGGACGGATGAGGGATCTGACGAACTGTTCTTTGGCCCTTTTCGGCGAATCGTCAAAGCCCGTCTGAAGCAGCCCTTGGCAGGGGCACAGTGGAGCGGTATCACTACGCGCTTGGCTGAGCGTCTGTTGGAAACGGGTGCAGTCGACGCCGTCCTGACCATGAAACCAGATCCCGAAGATCGTTGGCGGCCTGTGCCGACCATCGTCACTCAAGCAAGTGATATGAAAGACTGTCGCGGCATGCGGATGGGCTATGCACCGCTCCTCGCGCTGCTTGAACCTGCCGCAGTTGCAGGGCACAAGAGATTGGCGGTCATCGGCATTCCCTGCCAGATCTATGCCTTGCGTGCTTTGGAGGAAGAACTGGGTCTTGATCGACTCTACGTCATTGGCACGCCCTGTTCTGACAATACAACGACGGAGAACTTCCATAGCTTCCTGTCGTTGATGGCAGAGCGACCGGAGACTGTGTCTTATCTGGAGTTCCGCGCCGATTATCATGTTGAGATGCGTTTTGACGACGGAAGCCAGCAGGAAATCCCATTCCTGAAGCTGCCGCTGTCGAAACTGCCCGGTGATTTCTTTCCGCTCACCTGCCGGACCTGCGTTGATTATACCAATTCTCTTGCCGACATAACCGTCGGGTATATGGGTGGGGAAGGGGAGCAATGGCTGATTGTGCGCAACGACCGTGGCGAGGAATTGTTGTCGCTTTTGGGGGAGGAAGTTCAAACAAACCCTGTTGGAAGCCGCGGCCAGCGCCACAAGCATGTGATCGGCTTCTTGCGTAATGTTGAACGTGCAGCCGGTGGATTGCCGCTGCGTTCAATGCCCGATTTTATGCGACCCATCGTTGCCTGGTTGATGCCGCGCATAGGGCCTAAGGGACAGGAGTTCGCACGGGCTCGGGTGGAGATGAAAGCTGTCGAAACAGTGCTCCATCTGCGCCATGCCATGCCCAACAAGATGAAGAATATGGTGCCGGATCACGTTTGGACACTGGTTGAAAAATATGGCCTGACACGCCGAAATGGGGAATGAACGCACCATCGTTCGGTGCAAGACTTGCCAAAACTCCGATATGTCTATTAATCTTTACAAATAGAATGTCTAATTTTTTAGACACAACATGGAGCGACGGGAGGTTTTTGAGATGCTGGAGAAAACTCCACTACTCGATCAGGTCGATTCCCCAGAGGATCTACGAGCTCTGGACGACAGTCAATTGCCCAGGCTGGCCGATGAATTGCGCACAGAACTGATTGATATCGTATCGGTAACTGGTGGGCACTTTGGCGCCGGCCTTGGTGTTGTCGAATTGACCGTCGCGCTGCATGCCGTTTTCGACACGCCGCATGATCGGTTGATATGGGACGTGGGGCACCAATGTTATCCGCATAAGATTCTGACCAAACGCCGCCATCTCATGCGTTCGCTGCGCCAGGAGGGCGGGCTTTCCGGGTTCACCAAGCGGGCTGAAAGCGACTATGATCCGTTTGGAGCGGCGCATTCTTCGACCTCCATTTCTGCCGGACTGGGCATGGCGGAAGCCGCGCGTCTGGATGGCATTCAGCGTAATGTTGTGTCGGTGATTGGTGATGGTTCAATCACAGCTGGAATGGCCTATGAGGCGATGAACAACAGTGGTGGTATGGATGCGCGTCAGATCGTCATTTTGAACGACAACGACATGTCCATCGCCCAGCCGACCGGCGCGATGAGCCATTATCTGGCGCGGTTGGTGTCGGGCAAGACCTATCGTTCCATGCGTGAAGCGGCCAAGCAGTTGAACCGCCGTATGCCGGGATTCATTGCCGACAAGGCGCGCAAGACTGAAGAATACGCGCGTTCATTTTGGAATGACGGCACCATGTTTGAAGAACTTGGCTTCTACTATGTGGGGCCGATCGACGGCCATGATTTGCCGACCATGTTGTCGATCCTGCGTAACGTCAAAAACAGCAAGCACGGTCCCATTCTGGTTCATGTGAAAACCGAAAAGGGCAAAGGCTATGCACCCGCCGAAGGGGCGGCAGACAAGCTGCATGCCGTTGCCAAGTTCAATGTGGTGACCGGTGAGCAGAAGAAGTCGAGTTCAAACCTGCCCTCGTTCACCAAGGTGTTTGGGGAGTCGCTGGTTGAAGAAGCTCAGCGTGACGACCGCGTGGTTGGGATCACCGCGGCCATGCCGGGCGGTACCGGCATCGATATTTTCGAAAAAGCCTATCCAGACCGCACCTATGATGTCGGCATAGCCGAACAGCATGCGGTAACTTTCGCGGCCGGTATGGCGGCGGAAGGGTACAAACCATTTTGTGCCATCTATTCGACATTCCTGCAGCGTGCCTATGATCAGGTCGTGCACGATGTGTCTATTCAAAACCTGCCGGTCCGGTTTCCCATCGACCGCGCTGGGTATGTCGGCGCTGATGGGCCGACCCATGCAGGTTCCTTTGATCTGGCATACCTGTCCTGTCTGCCAGGATTTACAATCATGTGCGCGGCAGATGAGGCCGAATTGAAGCACATGGTCGCGACCGCTGTCGCCTTCGATGATGGACCGATCGCATTCCGTTATCCTCGCGGCAGCGCCTACGGTGTCGAAATGCCGGAGCGGGGCAGTGTGCTTGAAATAGGGAAGGGGCGAGTTGTCCGCGAAGGCAGCACTATTGCTCTGCTGTCGCTGGGCTCACGTTTGCAGGATTGCCTCGCTGCTGCCGATGAATTGGAGGCTCGTGGCTTATCGACCACCGTTGCCGATGCCCGTTTTGCAAAGCCAATCGACGTGGATCTCGTTGAGAGGCTGGCGCGTGAGCACGAAGTTCTCCTGGTTGTCGAGGAAGGATCAACTGGCGGTTTTGGTGCAACCGTTCTTCATCACCTGTCATCCCAGGGGCTGTTTGATCAGGGACTGATCATCAGGTGCCTGACAATGCCGGACATCTATATGGATCAGATGACGCCGGAACGCATGGTGGAGCAAGCAGGGCTCGACAGCGCCGGTATCTTCAAAACCGTTTGGTCTGCCTTGAAGGGAGAGCCGTCGGTTGCCGTGACGGCCTGACGGGGTGCTGAACTAACGCGTCAGGCGGATCAGATCAGCCAGGTTGCGGGCTTCCATTTTGCGCTGAAGTCGCGAGCGATGCACTTCGACGGTGCGTTGGCTTATCCGTAAATCGCTGGCGATCTGCTTGTTGGTTTTCCCAAGGATCAGATGATTCATGACCTCGCGTTCCCGGTCTGTCAGCAGAGCCAAGCGTCTGTTCACTTCCTGTGCCGGAACAGGTGAGACGACCTCGCTGTCTATCTGTGCTTTGGCAATCCGAATCGAATTGAGCAGCGCATTGACGTCCAAAGGTTTCTCGATGAAGTCCACGGCGCCGCGCTTCATGGCCGTAACCGCAGCCGGGACATCGGCATGGCCGGAGACAATGATAACCGGGATCTTTGAATTGATATTGCCCAGATGGCTTTGCAACTGCAGACCGCTCATACCCGGCATTTTGATGTCCAGAAGCAAAATGGACTGAGCGTTTGGGTCGTGATGTTGCAGGAACGCTTCGGCCGACTGGTAGGGCACGGCTTTCATTCCATGGGCTTCCGTCAATGCGCACAGCGATCGCAAGGCGCTTTGATTATCATCGACGACATAAAGGGTGAGGTCTTCAGTTTCTACCACGTCGACCTCGCTTCACGGTAGGCAGTGAGAACCGCAAATCAGCCCCTTCGGCGCTGGCCTCATGCCAAATCTTGCCGCCGTGGGCTTCGATGATCGATCGACACAGGGACAGGCCCAATCCCATGCCATCCGACTTGGTGCCTTTGAACGCATCAAACAAAGAGGGCGAAATGTCAGCTGGAATACCTGGCCCTGTATCGCGCACCGAAACCACAATGTCTGACACTTCGAGCCTTGTGGTCAACACGATATGGCCCGGATTTTGCTGCATTGATTCCATCGCATTACGAACCAGGTTGAGGACAACCTGGCCGATCTGAACTGGATCACATTCGACGTCCGGGAGGTCGTCTTCAAAGTCAAAATGCATCTCAGCAAGGCTTGGTAACTCCGAAGCAATCATCGCCAGTTCTGCGGCCCGTCGCACGATGATGTTTGGATCTGACTTTTCGGTACGCAATTTTCCTGTTGATATAAAGCTGCGCAATCGCCGCACCAGGTCCGCTGACCGAGCGGTTTCTGAGACGGCTTCGTCCATCAGCGTAAGAACTCTTTCAGGTAGCTTCAGCCCGCAATTGCGCAGTTCCTGCTTGCAGGCATTCACATAGTTGGAAATGGCCGACAGGGGTTGGTTCAGTTCATGCGCCAAGGCGCTGGCCAGTTCACCCATGGAGCGTTTTCGCGACGCTTCAAGAACCCCCAAGCGCATGCGGGTGAGCTCTGCTTGCGCCTGTTTTTGGGCTTCCATCGCGGCGCGTTCCCGGTTCAGACTGTTGAGAGCAAAGAGGGCGCGCCGCACAATGCGCAGCACATCGCGGTCTGATGCGGTAAACGGCTTGCTGTGGCCGAGGCGCTCCTGCCGCCAGAGCGCAAACGAACCACGCGGTGACAACCGCCGAACCCCATCGGCCCCCACTTTTTCAACTTTTTCCGGTTTGCCGGCCCAGGTCACAACATGCTCATGCTGTTCCCGCATGATCAGCAGATAGTCTGCGCCATCTTCGGACAATTCCAGATAGGCTGCGCCGGCAGATTTGGAGATCTGGTCTTGGGTTAGATCTGCGATTGCCGACAAATGATGGGTGAGCCCAATGCAATCGTCCATGACCGAGGCTAGCGGTTTGACATCGATCGGTTCAGTTGGCGTATCCCCGAAGCTTGTCAACTGGTTGTCAACCTTCAGTTGCAGCGCCTGGGCACCAAACAACTTCATCATCGGGTCCAGGAACGCAGCGATTAGCGGCGCGAGCTCGGGTGTCTTGTGGGCATCTCTTTCCAGGTCGAAGGCAACACGCTCCGCTGCAATACTGCGTCGCAAAATGGTAGTGTTTTGAAAGTTCTGGAGCAGAGAGGAGATAGTTCCACCCAACATCTCACAGAATCTGAGCAGGCTGGACGACAGATGCATTGGCGCGTAGTGGTGGCAGGCTATCAAGCCCCAAAGCTGATTGTTTGCAACCAGCGAGATCGACATGCTCGCCCCAACGCCCATATTGCTGAGATATTCGATGTGCACCGGCGCCACAGCACGCAGCTTTGAGTAGGTCAGGTCCAGCGGGCGATCGGAAGCAGCATCTGCAATTTCGCCAGAGCGGCCGAAGATCGGAACCGGAACGGCATTGATATCCGAAATGGCGCGAATGAGGTTGAGTGTGAAATGGCGGCGCGCCGGTTCTGGAATATCGGAGGCCGGGTAGTGCATATCGAGAAAGCTGTCATCGCGATTGGTTGATTCGGCCATCACCTGACCATGCTTGTCTTCCGCAAACCGATAGATCATGACGCGATCAAAACCGGTGATTTCCCGGATAAGATCGGTGGTCACTTTAGCCAGTCCATCAACGTCTTTCGGCCTGTTTAGATCCGAAATAATGCGCTGGCGCAACTCGTCCTGCTGCCAGATGTCGCTGACATTGGTGTCCAGGTTGAGGATTTCCAGAACGATATACTGGTCGTGGGCATGGGGCAGAAATTCCAATCGACGCACCGCTGACTTTGCCGGGTCCATGGCGGGGTACCATGGGCGCAGCAAGTGGGGCTCGCCTGGTTCCAGGTTCCGCTTCAGCAATTCCTCGACAACGTCTTTGCCCAAGACTTGTTCAAGCGATAAACCCAATGCGGCTTCGGCATCCACGTTGAGGTACTCGCCCAGATTCTGGCTGGCGTGAGTCACCTCCAGCGTTTGTCTCGACGCTGCAAGCAAGGCACCTACGGGTTGTATGGAACCGATAATGTGAATGGGTTCGGTGTCGCAGGATGTCAGGTCGACATGTGCATCACTCATGGGCCGCAGCCTCGTACATGCCTGTGTCTACTTCGCTTAAGCGATCGTGCAAAATGGAAAAAGTCTGCAGGGCGGCGTTGGTCACAACCGCGGTATTGGCATCTCTATTCCAAGTTTTCTCCAAGAGCCTTAGTGTGGATTGCCAATGGGTTAGGCCGTTTTGTTGACACCAATTCCAATACGATTTCCCGCCCTTTCCATTCAGGTCGACATTTCGCTTCAGAGCCTTGTTCATGGTGAGCCCGCCCAAGACGGAGCCGTCCACCACATAAAGCGCGCCAACATATTCAGCCAGCGAACCGAAATTCAGACTGTACCTCTTTACGGCGTTCCGGGTGGGCGGTTTGCCGCCTAAAGCTACGACATCCGCTCGAAACATCGGGGCACGTGGCACATAGATATGCCCCTCAAGAAGTTGAGAAAATCGTCGGTTGGCATCTGTGGCGGCGCTGTCGAACTCCTCGTAAAAATTGAGGAATCCATTCATAATCCGCTGGTACCGCTGCAGCGAAAGTCGACCTGCCATCAGGTCGGCGAATACTGGCAGTTCATGCAATTGCTGATGGATTTCATCGGTGTCCCGTTTCAGTGCGGACCTTGCGGAAACCATTGGTGTTTGCGCGCCAAAAAGCTCCCCTGACGAGTCGCTCTCATCGTCAAAAGAAGGCATGCCAACCGTAATGCTGGTTTCAAAGTGATCCACTTGGAGACGCCCGCAGCTATTTGTCGTTCAAAAAAACGACATCACAAATCTAACATTTTGAATGTAGCAATCAAATACACCAAACTGTCGCAGATGAATTGCCGCCAGTTTGGGGGTGCAAACCCGACGGGATTGGACAACTGGCGCCGTGTTATCAGCCGCTGGCTTCTTGCCGTGTCGCTTGTTCCAACGCATCGAGCAGCATTGTTGCCTTAATGATCGCGTCTTCCGCATCATCTGCCAAATCATCTGCACCAATGTCCCTGGAAATGCCGGGGTGATTTGAAAACCCATTTCCGCCCACCAACACCTGAACGCTCTGGTTCAGGGATGCAGAACGCAGATCCAGTATTTCGGGCTTTAGCGCCATCGCCCGCTCTTCGGTCGACGCCGTCAAGCCGATGATGTCGAACCAGGTCTTGCCAACAATTTCTTTCAGCTCGGTCCCGGTCCGCAAGTCGGGGCCCCCAGTCACAAGCCAGCCTTCCATCTCGAATACCTTGCTGACAATCAGGATCCCAAGCAAGTGTTGCTCTCCAGGGGGGCTGGCAAGCAAAATGTGGTGCCCGTTGCCCGAGGGGTCGATCGTTTTGTCGACGGCTGCCAGTTGATGCACGATAATGTGCAGAGTTCCCAATCCGATTGTGACCTCAGCAAAGCCAAGTTCGTCACGCAGCCAACGCTCGCCAAACTCACGGGCGGTATCGGTAAACAGTCCAAGACACAGCGAGCGAAGACTGAAGCCAGATGCCTCCAGTCGATGAACAAGTTCGAGGCAAGCAGGAACGTTTTGCTCTAAAACCAATTGCTGGAAGCGTTGGACTGTTTCTGGTGGAAGGTGAGAAGTGTCGAAATCACGGTTCTCGTTGGGCGGGGTATTGGTTTCAAAAACACGCGGCAGCACCTCACCTCGAATGATCTCCTGCAAGACCTCGCGGATTCTGCCCTGACGGACTTCAATCGTGTTTAACTTGTCATCAGTCAATGCAAGCCCCGGTTAAAACGCACTGTTCTTGAATTCCAAAATGCGTCCGGCCTGACCCAAAAAACCTTGTCGCACCATCTGGCTCACTCGCCAGCACCGAATTGAATGATATTGTGGCGGGTCAGACACTGTCCATGCGGGTAATCTACGTACATGGGCGTTCCGCCGCGGCTTGGGGCATCCTCCAACGGGCGGCTTCGGGTCCGAACACGTGGCGGTGGATGCCTGCTAAGCTCATGAATCTCCGAACTTAAATTGTTCTGGGTGCTGCAATGGCCGTCATTTGAGTTCTTGCTGTGTACAGGCCGAAATTGTTTGGCGATTTGCCCTGACGCCGCTGTCAGACCGGTATATCATTTATCGAAGAGTGCGCCCTAACCGCCGTCAAGGCTCGAACGACGCACCTGAACCGAAGTTTGAGTGGACAGTCGTTGAACAGCAAATCGAACCTTGTGATAGGCGCTGGCATGGCCGGATTGGCGGCGGCGATTCGCATGGCGGCGCGGGGTGAGCCGGTGACGCTGCTGGAAAAGCAAGCTTATCCAGGTGGCAAAATGCGCGCCTTGCAGGTAGCGGGTGCCAGTATTGATGCTGGTCCCACGGTGTTCACAATGAAATGGGTGTTCGATCGCCTGTTTGGGGAGTCGGGTTCTGCTTTTGATGAGGCTGTAGGGCATTCACAGGCTGAGACCCTGGCACGGCATGCGTGGGATGATCGTGGCATTTTTGACTTGTTTGCCGACCGGCAAAGGTCCGAAGCGGAGATTGGCGACTTTTTCGATGCGCAAAACGCCGCCGGCTATCGCCGCTTTTGTGCGGATGCCCAATCCATCTTCGAGACTTTGCAGGATACCTTTATGGCCGCGCCAAGGCCCAATCCTTTGCAACTGGCACAACGTGTCGGCATGCATCGGCTGCCGACCTTGCTCAATCTGAGGCCCTTTTCGACCCTGTGGCGTGCATTGGGAGACTATTTCCCCGATCCGCGTCTGCGACAGTTATTTGGGCGGTACGCAACTTACGTCGGGTCTTCGCCGTTTCAGGCGCCGGCAACATTGATGCTCATTGCCCATGTTGAGCAGGAAGGGGTTTGGTACATCGATGGCGGCATGCACGCACTGGCCGTCGCTATGCGGGACAGAGCCACCTCTCTCGGTGTTGAATTCCTGACCGATACCGAGGCAGATGGGATCGTGGTCGAAGGGGATTCTGCCGTTGGCGTTCGATTGAAAAGCGGCGAAGAAATCCGAGGTAAATCGGTACTCTATTGCGGTGACATCTCGCGGCTCGACCCAAGTTATTTCTCAAGCAGAAAGTCTCCGACACAGCGGGTTAAACCTCAACAGCGTGCTTTGTCTGCCATCACATGGAATGTGGTTGCGGAGACCTCGAACTTTGCCTTGCACCGCCACAATGTGTTTTTCTCAGGCGATTATCCAGCGGAGTTCGACGCCATCTTTCGGCACCGGCAAGTGCCGGCTGATCCGACGGTCTATGTGTGCGCGCAAAACCGCGACGACCGTGCCGAGCTGATTGAGGGTGACAAAGACCATATGCTGTGCCTGATCAATGCGCCTGCAGATGGCGACACGCATCGATGGACGGATGCCGACTTGGTTGACTTTCAGGCCGTCACTTATGAGCGTATGCGCAAGTGCGGCCTCAGTCTGGAGACAACAGACCAGGCTTTTGTGGCAACGCAGCCTGCTGATTTTGAAAGTCTGTTTCCCGGGTCCGGGGGCGCGCTCTATGGGCGTGCTTCTCATGGTTGGATGGCATCTTTCCAACGCCCAGGAGCCAAAACAGCGCTGCCAAGCTTTTACCTGGCCGGTGGCAGCACGCATCCTGGTGCCGGCGTGCCGATGGCGACCTTGTCGGGCATGATTGCGGCTGAACAGATATTGGCGGACCGTTGATCGCTGAGATGACCAGCAGTTTTTATCAGGCCTTGTCCCAGCCGCGGTCGCGACGTGCCAGTTTTGTCTGCAGATCCAAGAACCGCTCCAATGAGCCGCGTGGGTCGTGGCTGGGGTCGACGGCGGCATCAACAAGATAGCTGACCTCTTTCAGAGCCGGGCTTTCATCGCAAGTGCTTTGGGTCACCGGGGGAACGAGTGCTTGCATCAACAAAGACAGTTTTTGGCTGCGACTGGTGAAGGCTCTCTGGTCAATTGAATTAAACCCGTTGGCGCGGATTTGTGATCCTATGCCCGCATACACCATGCCGGCGGCACGTATGCCGGGACGGCAACCAGCGGGCAGGTCGGCCATGCCCGTCAGGGCGCGGTGGTAGATTTCGTCGGCCTTGTCCAAGAGCCTCTCGATCACCTGGCCTAAGCCGGGAGAGAATTTCGGGTCATGGAGCAAACTTGCCTGATCCAACCCCGCCTCGAGAAGCCAGCGTTCGGGCAGGTAGACCCTGCCATTGCGGGCGTCTTCGCCAACATCGCGAGCGATATTGATCAACTGCATCGCCACTCCCAGATCGCAGGCCCGTGCAAGGGTGCGTTCTGAACGGCGCCGCATGACCAGGCTCATCATGATGCCCACCGTGCCAGCCACCCGCGCCGAATAGTCAACGACATCGCCAATTTCCGCATAATGCTTGCCGGTAAGGTCCCATTCAAAACCTTCAATCATCGACAGGGGCACGCTCTTGGGAATGTTGTACTCGCGCACGACTTCGGCAAAGGCCCGATCGGCAATGTGGTCGAATGGATCGTTTTCATATGCCGCATCAATGCGATCCCTGAGCCGATGAACGGCCGACAGGGTGGCGCGTGGATCGTCGACAATATCGTCTGAAACGCGGCAAAACGCATACAGTGACGCTGCGGCCATACGCATCTCCCGCGGCAGGATCAGTGAAGCGAAATGAAAGCTCTTCGATCCCTTTTTGATGATCGAGAAGCAGGCTTTTGAATGATGAAGTTTGGGGCGGCTGCGCACACTATTTTGCATGATTTGCCATCCAGATATCGGCCGTGGGGATGACCTCATCGAGAACCTTGGCCGAGGTGATGACACTCGGAACACCTGCGCCAGGATGGGTACCAGCCCCCACCAGAAAGAGATTGTCGACCTCTTCGCTGACATTGTGTGGGCGGAACCATGCGGACTGAAATATAGTTGGTTCTGGCCCGAATGCCGCGCCAAATGGGGCATTCAATTCGTTGACAAAGTCATCAGGCGTCATGATCCGTGAGGTGGCGACGTGGTCGCCGAGACCTGGCATGATGGTCTCTTCCAACCTTTGCTGCAGTTTTGCCCGGTAAGTCTCCGCCTTGCTCGACCAGTTCACACCGCTCTTAAGGTGCGGGACTGGTGCCAAAACGTAGAATGAGTCACAGCCCTCTGGGGCCATGCTGGGATCGCTCGCTGTGGGTCGGTAGAGATAGAGGCTGAAGTCGTCAGCGAGAATCTTCTTGTCGAAGATATCTTTGAGTAGGCCCTTGTAGCGCGGCCCCATCAAGATCGTGTGGTGGTCGACGTCGTCAAACCTTCTGTTGGTGCCAAAATACCATATGAAAAGGCTCATCGACATTTGGGTACGGGCCAGGCGCCTGCTTGACCAGCGTTTTGGTTTGCGACCTGGCAGCAAGTTTTGATATGTCCAGACTGAATCTGCGTTCGAAACAATCAGATCGGCGGCGATTTCTTCGCCGTTCTCCAGTTTGACGCCGCGGGCAGAATCGCCGTCGAGCAGGAGGCTGGCGACCGGTGAATTGCATCGAACTTGATTGCCTTGAGATTCGATCAGCCCGATCATGCCGTTGACGAGTGCACCCGTGCCACCCCATGCATAATGAACGCCGAACTGTCGCTCCATATAGGCAATCAGGCTGTAGATTGAGGTGACGCGCAGAGGGTTGCCGCCGACGAACAAGGGATGGAAACTTAGCGCGATCCGCAGTTTGTCGTTTTTGATGAACTTGGCGACGTGTGCATACACCGATTGATCGGCCCGGCGGCGGGCCAGCCAGGGCAGGGCTTTGACCATGGTCCAGAAGTTGTGGAAGGGCTTCATGCCCAATTGTTCAAAGCCAATCTCATAGTTGGCTTTGCTGTCGCGCATGAAGCGTTCGTAGCCGGCAACATCGGACGGTGCGAATTTCGCAACTTCATTGCGCATCTTTTCCGGATCGTCGTTGCAGGTGAAATAGCTGCCGTCGTCGAAGATGATCCGATAGAACGGATCCATGGCCTTCAGCGGCACGTCGTCTTCAAGCCTTTTCCCGCAGAGTTCCCACAGTTCCTCAAGGACAAAAGGGGCTGTGATGATGGTCGGACCGGCGTCAAACACATATCCATCTTGCTTGAACACCCGGGCACGTCCGCCAGGTTGGTCGAGCTTTTCAAGCACCGTGACGCGATAGCCTTTGGCGCCCAATCGGATCGCTGCGGCCAATCCACCAAAACCCGATCCAATCACCACAGCGTGCGCTTGTCGGGTCGGCATCGCATTCGCCAGTTGGGTCGGTGAAGTATGTGTGTTCATAGCTCCACAGTATGGTATGTCCAAAAAAATAGTGCAACAAATTGTCAAAAAAAATGGACACTTACCTGTGTCCGCTGTTGCGTCTACTCGTACCAGGCAATGTCGAAAGTGGAGGCTTCACCAAAACTCTCACCCTTCAGGAAGGAGCGTTTCATGATGCCCCAGGCGGTAAATGGCATCAGCCAAAGGGGGAGGGGGTCGCGCCACGAGAAATTGACGTCTGAGTCGCGCAGCATGACTTTCAGTTTCGCCGAAAAGCCGTTTCCTCTGAAGGCCGCGACTTGGGTCTCTGTCAAACAGGGATAGAATTGTTTCATGCCGGTATTGGGTTTCAGCGTCAGGCCGTCGATTTGTTCGGGATCGGTGATCGCGGTCGCCAGATCCTGCGGTTGAACGAAATGAACGCCACTGGTGACCCGCGGATTGCACTCAATGGCCATGGGTGTTCCCGCATCATCTTCGATGAAATCGAAGGAGATGAAACCTGAGTGGTTTGATTTTTCGACAAAGGTCTCAATCCACGATTCAATGGTTGATTGGTCGGCAAGGTGTTCAAACGCAACGGCAACCGTTCCTGACAATACTGTCGCCCGGTAAATCACCGACCCAATGACCCGTCCAGAATGGGCAATTGAAAATGTGCTCTTGTGAGCTCCGTAAAGTTGCCGTTGCACGACGCTAGGAGCCCGCGATTGGGTTGGAGGCAAGGGTGTGCCCCGCATGCAAAGCTCCAGCCCTTGCCCGGAACAGGTGCAGACCGGTTTGATGATATAGTCATGGGTCGATGCAAGCAGGTCTGCAGCATCGGTACCCAGCAAATGTGTTTCGGGCACCGACAGTCCATACGAATCGGCAAGTTCGATAAACCGCATCTTGTCATGCAGCAGACGCACCTGTTGATGCGGCATTGAAAAAAGGCGCACATTTTCGGGCAGGGCGTCTTCAATCAGCGTGGCATGCAGAGCTTCTTCGGAAATGGGAACGACCAGTTCGACCTTTTCGTGTTCGATGATCGACAACAGGTCAGCAACATACTGCGCCTGGTCATCGTTGGGGGCTGTTACGGGGATGCACTTGCTAACACTGTTGGATACGCGGGAAAGATGCCATTTGGCGGGCTCGGCAATGATCACGCGCCACCCTTGCGAACTGAGCGCTCTGGCAATGTCCAGCGACTTCGGCAGTCTTCCCAGTGTCAAAAGGGCGGTTTTGGTCAAGAGTTCTGCCTCGTTTCTCTTATCGCAGAATCAAGTCGCAATGCCGGCAGGGGCTTTGTCTGCTTGCTTGCGCGTTTTCCGTGGACGGGCGCTCTTGCCGCGGCGTTTCACTTTGCGTTGCTGATAAACGATGATCGAAACGCCGGTGACGAGCGGTATGGCCCAAAGAACCGGGCTTAACGCGGCCTCCGGCATATAGCGCACTGCGCCAAAGGCCAGAAAAGCGGTGTAAACGGAAATGCCGGCGCCGACCAAAGACTTGATGTGTTCCAAAAGCCAGTCCATTGGGCCAGGACTGGATTTCACCAAGAACCACATATTGGTGGCGACGGTGGCAAATCCGACAAAGGAGATGCCAATCATCAACACCTGATCGATCATCAGCCCACGAACAAGGCAATTGGCGGCTGTTATCAGGACCAAAACCTGGAGCAGCAGGTTGCGCCACTCCCAGTTTTTACCGTGATCACGCTTGTTGATGGCGGCCAACCAGCCAAACCAGGCCAGGTTGATCGTCAAAATTGCCAAGTAGAGCATCATCCAGCCGAATATGGATTCGACCAGCACTGCGTCAGGAATTGCCGGATGGGTGGCCAGCGGCGCCAGCAGGGTGCTGCTGGAAATACCCACTGCGATCGAGCCGGTGAGCAGCATGCAGATGGTGAAAATGCGTCCAAACAGAACATGGCGGCCGCCGCCCTTTTGCGACAGCACGGGGATCCAAAACGCCACCAGACCAATCGCACCGGTGACGATGTGACAGGCAACCAGCAGATGAAATGCCTCAACCACCATGTGCTATGAACCCGATTTGCAATAAGAATCCAAAAATGATTGTCCCGCAAAAGGCAATCGCCAGTCAAGTTTGTAGACAAATCATTTTGTAAGTTTAAATTGACACTTATCGAAGTTCCTGCTGTGCCGACATTGAATGACCGCCCGAGTTCCGCCCGCCGACACGTTGTTTGTTCCACCGCGACCAAAGTCGCTGGGGCCTCTATCTGCTTTGCTGCGGGCTGGATTTACCGGAGACG
>JABSRX010000074.1 GCA_013214695.1 Rhizobiaceae bacterium
AGGTTACGCAGTAATTGCAACAGAACACGAACTGCGCCGCGCAGCTAGCCTCCGTCAGCAAGCAGAAGACAGACGTCTTGTGGAAGCTAAAGAGTGGCAGGAAGTCGCTGACGGTCTTAAGGAACAGAAAGTTAGGATAGAAGTTCGAACTGGCCCAACGGGACGCCTTTACGGTTCAGTCACCAATACGATGATCGCTGAAAAACTTGGAGAAATGACGCGCCGACAAATCAATCAAAAAATGCCCATTGGGCTCGCTCAACATGCCGTCGAACAAGGCCACCTGTTGGGTTGTTTTGGAAAGATCAATCACTTCGCTTTGTTGCGGAAAGTGCACGATCAACCCGCCGTCGGGCTCATCGGTATCAAAAATATGCGGCGGGTGGCCCAGCCGCAAAACCAACAGGTCTGCGGCCAGTTTGGCAAAAAGAGTTTTGCCATTGCGGGGGCAATCGGAACAAACAATTGTTGCAGAGGCTCCGGCCTGCCCCCATTCGGCAGATTTCAAATCTGACGATCCATGGTCAGGCAATCGCTCAGGCATCTCCTGTTGCGTTGGCGCGCTTGGCCGCCATGATCGACTTGATCATGTCCAACTGGCTGAATTCGGAATCGATGTCATTGAGCCATTTGCGAACATAGCCGCGCAGCACGAACGAGAACTTCGCCTCCTCGCCGCTGGCAGTCTTGTTGGCGATAAAATCGGTGAATGTCACACCGGCCAGATCGACCTGTTCATACGCCATTTCATTCAACTTCGGCACTTCGATTTCCTTGGCGTTGGGAAGCCGCGCAAAATACTTGTTGTAGGTGGTTTCGTCCCACTCAAAGAAATTGGTTTCGTTGATGAAGTTGCGCGCCACAACGTAGTCCATACCGTTGGTGTATTTGGCGACTTCATTCATTTCATCCAACGAAGCAATCGATGGTCCAACGACATGCATGAGTCCCAAATCAAACATGCCTTCCTTGGCGGCGTCCAAAACACCGATGCGGTCAAAAATATCCAAAGCCGCTGTCAGGTTACCCGCTTTCAGATCAACAATGGTGACCTGCTCAGCGGCGGTTTCCATCGTATCGAGAATGCTCATCTGGTCTGCAACGTCTGCGAGATCAATGATGCGGGCTTTTGTGGGATAGAACCGGTTCAGGGTTCCGCGCGGATTTTCCGTATCGAATGCCCGGCACAGCACATTGCTGCGTTCCAGGTAATCAAGCAAAGCCCGTGAAAGTGTGGTTTTGCCGACGCCCCCCTTATCGGCGCCCACCAAAATCATTGAATGCTTCATAAATATGCCTTCATTAGTGCAGGAATTCCCGATTCACTGTACCGAAATCCAACGTCTTTCACAACGCGCAAACCATTTTCACCTTGTGGACGCCATATTTTTGAAGAACAGTGAAAAGATGGGCAACATCTGACAAATCACCCGACGTCATATTGATCCCAAACAAAAAAACCGACGCGCCACTTGGGAGGAGAAAATGACGCGAATGTTTGCCAAAACCATTATGATCGCCTGCTTCTGCATCGCAGCTGCGATTGCACCGATGCAGGCCAACGCGCAGAGCATCACGCTCGGTGGTGATGACAGAATGGTGGGGGAAGTCTTGCGCGCCAATGGTTATACCAACGGCGTCATCAAGAGCCGCAGCCTGACACTTGTCCGCACAGAGGCCTGTAAAAACGGCACCAAATACCTTGTCAAAATCAGTGTCTTGGGGAAGATCACCAGCGTTACAAAGCTGGGTGACTGTCCGCGGCCGCAGCGGGCGCGCTTCACCGCCGAACAAGCGGCTCAGTTCTTGAGCAGGAACGGTTATGGACAAATTGATGCCCGTCGCCAGGGCAACACAATTGTTGCCACAGCCTGCCGCAACAACCGCAAATATGAGATCAACTTCAACCGCCGGGGCGAAGTCGCGAGCCGCCGCCGTGCCGGTAATTGTGATCCAACGGGTCTCGCTGCTTGGCAGATCATCGATCGACTCAGAGCCGAAGGATACAACCAGGTGAACGTGGTTGACGATCAACCGCCGCGCTACGTTGCCGAGGCCTGCCGCAATGGCGACCGGGTACGCGTGCAACTGAGCAACCGGGGAATCATCCGATCCGAAAATCGCATCGGCAATTGCCGTCAGCGTCTCAACCCAGCCAATATTGCCAACCTACTTGAAAGCGAAGGCTATGAGCGTGTTGAAGTGATTGAGCGCCGTCGTCCACCCTATGTTGCCCATGCCTGTAAGGGCAATGCCAAGTATGAAGTCCAGATCGGACGTTTTGGCCGACTGCGCAGTGAAAGCCGCATCGGTCGCTGCGCCGTACCAATCGATCCGGCCAACTTGGCTTCGTTGATGACCAATGAAGGCTATGACCGTGTTAAAGTACTGCGTGGCAACCGCACCCCCTATCTGGTCGAGGGCTGTAAAGGCGAGACCTTGGTGGAACTGGTCGTCAACCGCTTTGGGCGCATCACTCAGGAAGACGATGTTGGCACCTGCGCGACGCCGGTCAGCAAACAGCAGCTGGAAGATCGCTTGGCCGAAGACGGATACCTTGCCGTTGCCGTGCGCAAGCGTGGCTCTGGTTGGACTGCCGAAGTCTGCCGCGACGAAGCGAAAAGCAATATCCGTTTTGACACCTACGGCGAAATCGTCAGTCAGCGCCGGTCCGGCACCTGCACGTCGAGTTCCGTGCTCGACGTGCTGAAAACGCTGGAGAGCCGCGGTGCCAGATCCACCAACCTCATCGTTGAAGGGTGTTTCCGCAACCGCAAATACCGTTGGGAGTTTGACCGTCTGGGTAACCGTACCGGCCGCAAGGCGATCGACGGCTCCTGCTCCTAAAATGAAACGGGGCCTTTCTCGCTGTGAGAAAGGCCCCGTCAAAACATCCTAGATCGATCAGTTGGCCAGCATTCTTGCCGCCAATTGTTCGACATCCGCCCGCGACGCGTCGCGTGCCGTGGCGTCCAACATGGCAATATTGGCATCTGCCAGCATGTCGTCCGCCAGGCTTTGCTCCGACAGTTTGGCCTTTTCGTCTTGATTCAGGACCAGCGCTTCGCCGCACTTGGCTGCAACATCATGCAGAGCCTGTTCAACGTCCCCTGCTCCCTTACCGCCGAGCAGAACGCCAACGCGATCAAAGGCTTCGCGGTTGCCGTCAATGGTCCAATCCATGGTTTGCGCCAGTGCAACGCTGACCGCTCGACCATGAGGAATACCCGCCAGTGAGCCCAGTGCATGGCCAATGTTGTGGGCAACGGCGCAGCCAGTATTGGCAATGGCCAATCCGCCATATGCTGCCGCCAGCATCATGCCGGTCCGCGCCTCAATCGACCGCGGGTTGTTGACCGCATCAACGAGATGGCGGGCGGCTTGGACAATCCCCTCCTCCGCCAGGGCATCGTTTTGCGCATATCGATAGCGGTTGGTGCGCGATTCGACAGAATGCACCAGCGCGTCCAGCCCGGTATAGAAAGTCCAAAATGCTGGCAGGCCCACCGTCAGTTCCGGATCCATCAGGGCCATATCGGGTTTCAAAGGCGGTCCCCAGAACCAGTTCTTCACACCATCAGGCTGGGAGATGATCGAAGTCCCGGTCGTTTCGCTGCCGGTGCCAGCGGTTGTCGGCAACGTGATCAGAGCGGTCTTGCGAAACGGCAGTTGGGCCTGCGCCAGTCGATAGGGTTCACAGCCTTCGCCCGTATGGGCCAGGGCCGCCACAACCTTTGACGTATCCAGCGCGGAGCCCCCGCCCAGTCCAACGACACAGTCCACGCTGTTCTCGTGGGCCAGTTTCGTTGCGGCATTGACGGAAGCTTCTTTGGGATCGCTTTGCAGATCATCAAACAGCGTGACCGTGTGTCCGGCTTCTTTCAAACTCTCGACGATCGGGCCGGTCAATCCAAGCGTTACCAGAGCCGGATCACACACCATCAGGACACGACTGTTTTGGCCAGTGGTCTCAGACACCCGGTCGCCCAACTGCTTGGAGGCTCCCGGCGCCAGAATCATGGCCGGATGTTTGGTGAGGGAAAATTCAGTCATGGTCAAAGACACCAGTTTTCAATTGCCGAACCTTCTGCGACGGGACCGGTGAATTCAATCCCAGAGGCGGCCTTCGAGGTCGTTTTTTCTAAACCGATCCACACCATGTCGCTTTCCTGTTGGCCTGCGTCGAACCTTCGCCACTGTGTCAGTGGGTGGATTCCAAAATGGTGCGGCACGCAAGGGCGCTGCGGGAGGAGAAATCATGTCGGAATCAGAGACCATCACCGAGCCACAGGATGCCAGCGGAGGACGTCGTGGACGGCGGGGTCGCGGCGGTGGACGTGAAGGCAACGCACGGCGCGGCGGCCCGGCAATTCGACAATATCCCTGGCAGACCATCACCAATCCAGACAAGCCGACCGAGCCGGTCGATGCGGAAGCCGTCGAAAAGATCCACGATACGGCAATGCGCATATTGGAAGAGGTCGGCATTGAATTTCTCAATCCGGAGGCCGCTGAAATCCTGCGTCAGCACGGTGCAGACGTAGATGGTGAGACTGTCCGCATGGGCCGTGACATGGTTATGGAGAAGATCGCCCTGGCTCCATCGCAGTTCACCCTGACACCACGCAATCTCGATCGCAAAATCACGATTGGCGGCAATCACCTGGTATTCGGCAACGTCTCGAGCCCGCCCAATTGCTCCGATCTCGACCGGGGACGCCGCACCGGCACCCGCGAAGACTATCGTAACTTCATGAAGCTGACGCAGTATTTCAACTGCATTCATTTCGCCGGCGGCTATCCGGTCGAACCAATGGATCTGCACCCTTCGATCCGCCATCTCGAGTGCCTGTACGACAAGCTGACGATCACCGATAAAGTCGTTCACGCCTACTCGCTCGGCAAGGAACGCGTCGAAGACGTCATGGAAATGACCCGCATTGCCGGCGGCCTAACCCACGAGGAATTCGAGGCCACGCCGCGCATGTACACCAATATCAACTCGACATCGCCGCTTAAACACGACTTCCCGATGCTGGATGGCATGATGCGCCTGGCGCGCCGGGGTCAGCCGACAATTGTGACACCGTTTACCCTGGCCGGCGCTATGGCCCCGGTGACGATGGTTGGCGCGGTTACGCAATCTCTCGCCGAAGCGCTGATTGCCATCGTGTTGATCCAATGCATCCGCCCCGGATGTCCGGCGGCCATCGGCACGTTCACCTCAAATGTCGACATGAAAACCGGTGCGCCCGCTTTCGGCACTCCCGACTATGTCCGCGCCACCCAGATTACCGGTCAGATGGCCCGCTACTATGGACTGCCCATGCGCTCTTCCGGCGTCTGCGCCGCCAACGTGCCGGATGGGCAGAGCATGTGGGAATATATGAATTCCATGTGGGCGGTGATCACCAGCGGCACCAACGTGGTCTATCACGCAGCAGGATGGTTGGAAGGCGGGCTGTGCGCCTCTTATGAGAAATTTGTGATGGATTGCGAAGTTCTGCAGCAGTTTCAGGCCTATCTGAACCCGGTGGAAGTCAATGACGAAACGCTGGCATTCGACGCCGTTAAGGAAGTCGGGTCCAACGGTCATTTCTTCGGCATACAGCACACCCAGGACCGCTATGAGACAGCCTTCTACAATCCATTCCTGTCGGACTGGAACAATTACGAGAACTTTGAAGAGCGCGGATCGGTGTGGACCCATGATCGGGCCAACAAGATGTACAAACAGATCCTTGAGGAATTTGAGGCACCGGCCCTCGACCCAGCGATTGACGAAGAACTGAGGGAATTCGTCGACAAACGCATCGAAGAAGGCGGTGCGCCAACGGATTTCTGATCATGGACACTGTCGATCTCTCCGCCATGTTCCACGCCCTGGCCGACCTGTTCGAGGAAGGTTCAGAGGAAATTGCGGCCATTGGCGCGGCCGCCCTGCGCCGCCACGCCAACGCGATGGTACCGGCGGAACACATCTCGCTGACTACAAACGCGGAAATTGCAGCGATCCTGCAAACGCCAAATGCCCTCCCCTGTGCGGCGCAGGTCTCCAAGGTGTTGAACGATCTGTCCTGGCACTATTCCGGCTATGATGATGGGCGCATAACCGAAAATGTGGCCTTGCGGATGCAAACCGTCGAGCTCATCGGCGCTCATGGCATGATCCACGATGACACCTGCCGGGTTGGCTTGTTCGCCCAGACCGCCGACACCGACTACATCATTCGCACCCACGCCGCCGAAGAATTGTTCGTTCAGATCGCTGGCGAAGGTGAATGGTGCAAGGGCGACGCCCCCTACGTGGTGCGTGGACCGGGCGACCGCATGCATCACGCCAGTTACCAACCCCATGCCAGCCGGACCACCGGTTCGGCGCTTATTGCGCTTTGGGTCTGGGCGGGCGAGCTGGGATATGACAAATACGATTACAAGGGCTGACAAGCCGCAATTCTGGAGTAGATCAAAATGAAATCTCATGCGCAGGCAGTGGTCATCGGCGGTGGCGTCGTTGGTTGTTCAGTGCTCTATCATCTGACCAAAGCTGGCTGGAAGGACGTTGTTCTTCTCGAGCGTGATCAGCTCACCTGCGGCTCCACATGGCACGCGGCCGGCGGCTTTCATACGCTCAACGGTGATCCAAACGTTGCCAAGCTGCAAGCCTACACGATTGATCTGTATGACGAATTGGAAGCTATTTCCGGCGAAAAGTGCGGCCTGCATCTGACCGGCGGCGTTGCCCTTGCCGAAGACAAGGACCGCATGGAATGGCTGAAGATGAGCCACGCCCGCGGCCGCTATCTCGGCATGGAAACCGAGATCATCTCGACCGCCGAGGCCAAGGAACTGCTGCCGCTGCTGGAAGAGGAATATTTTGTCGGCGCCATGTGGGATCCGGTGGAAGGCCATCTGGACCCCTACGGCACGACCAACGCCTATGCCAAATCCGCCCGCATCGGCGGCGCGGAAATCGAACTGCAGTGTAAAGTGGAAGAACTGAATTGGGACGAAGCCAAGTCGGTTTGGAATGTCGTCACCAACAAAGGCACGATGACCGCAGACCACGTTGTCAATGCGGGTGGCCTCTGGGCCCGTGAAGTGGGCCGCATGGTGGGCGTCGAACTGCCTGTCCTGGCGATGGAGCACCACTACCTGCTCACCGAGGCCATGCCGGAAGTTGCTGCGATCAACGAATCCACCGGCAAGGAAGTGATCCATGCCATCGACTTCTCTGGCGAAATCTACATCCGTCAGGAGCGCGATGGCATGCTGCTCGGCACCTACGAAAAGCAGGCAACACCGTGGTCGCCAAAGGACACACCATGGGACTTTGCGCAGGAACTGCTGAACCCCGATCTCGACCGCATCTCCCCTTCTCTGGAAGTTGGCTTCAAACACTTCCCGGCCTTTGAAAACGCTGGCATCCGCCGCATCGTCAACGGGCCGTTCACCTTCGCACCTGACGGCAACCCATTGGTCGGTCCGGTGCGCGGCGTGCCGAACTTCTGGTCGGCCTGTGCGGTGATGGCCGGCTTCTCTCAAGGTGGCGGCGTGGGCCTCGCCCTGTCTGAATGGATGGTCAATGGCGATCCCGGTCACGACATCTGGGGCATGGATGTTTCGCGCTTTGGTCCGCACATCACCCGCGACTACACCAATGCCAAGGTGCGCGAAAACTATTCGCGCCGTTTCCGCATTCGCTTCCCCAACGAAGAGCTGCCAGCGGCACGACCGCACCAAACAACACCGCTCTACGATGTTCACCTGGCAAATGGCGCCGTGATGGGCGATTCCTGGGGACTGGAAACCCCGCTCTGGTATGCACCGGAAGGTGTTGAAGCGAAGGATATCTTCTCGTTCCACCGTTCCAACGACTTTGAACATGTCAAAGCCGAGGTTCTCAATTGCCGCAACAATGTTGGCGTCACCGACATTTCCAACTTTGCGAAATATGAAATCACCGGAACTGGCGCCCGCGAATGGCTGGGCGACGTGATGACGAACTTCATCCCAAAGACCGGTCGCCTTGCCCTGACTTCCATGGTCACCCATGAAGGCAAGATCAACGGTGACTTCACAATTGCTGCTGCCGGCATCGACCGGTTCGGCCCGAACAAGGGCAATGAACGCTTCCAGATGTGGGGATCAAGTCAGGCGCAGATCTATCACATGCGTTGGTTTGAGCAGCATCTGCCATCCGATGGATCTGTCCAGATCCGCAACATCAACCTGGCCATGCTGGGCCTCTCCATTGCCGGGCCAAACGCCCAGAAGGTGCTGGCGAAACTGACCGACGAAGACGTCTCCAACGAGGCCTTCAAATTCATGGACTACCGTGAGACAGTGATCGCCAGCGTGCCGGCCAAGGTCAACCGCATCTCCTATTCCGGCGATTTGGGATACGAGATCTGGGTCGACGCCGAATTCCTGCGTCGTCTCCATGATGGCATCATGGCTGCGGGCGAGGAGTTTGGTATCAAACCTTTCGGCATGCGCGCCTTGTTGAACATGCGTCTGGAGAAACATTTCGGCACTTGGTTCCGCGAATTCCGTCCCATCTACACGCCATTCGAAGCGGGTCTTGATCGCTTTGTGTCGAAGAAGAAGAACACCTTCATCGGTCGCGATGGCGTGTTCGCCCATTCAGAAAATCCACCTCTGACCCGCATTTGCATGCATGTTACAGGGGCAACGGATGCGGACTGTATCGGCGATGAACCGATCTTCCTCGGCGACACCGATGAAGTCATCGGCTGGGTCACATCGGGGGGCTATGGCCACTTTGTCGAACAGTCGCTCGCTACGGGTTACATCCCAACGGACCGTCTCGCCGAGGCCAAGGAGCAAGGTCTGAAAGTCGAAATCATCGGCGACATGTGCGCTGCAGTGATCCAGGACGAACCACCGTTTGATCCGCAGGGCAAGCGCATGCGCGGGGACTTCAGCTAACGCACTGGATGAACGACTTCATCCAGAATCAACCAATCAACGAGTCGATTCAAACACTTGAATCGACTCGTTTTTGTTTGTAGCAGCGCGGCCCGGAAACCCGGCCACACCTAATTATCTAAACCTATTCGGCAGCCTCGGCGTAAACATCGACTGGCGGACAGGTGCAGACCAGGTTGCGGTCGCCAAAGACGTTGTCAATGCGATTGACCGGCACCCAATATTTGTCGACATCAAAAGAGCCGGCCGGATAACACGCCTGCTCACGGCTGTAGGGCCGCTCCCACGGACCGATCAAATCTGCCACGGTGTGAGGCGCCCGTTTCAGCGGATTGTTGTCCGCATCAATGCGTCCCTCTTCGATGTCACGTGCTTCCTCGCGGATCGACAGCATCGCATCGCAGAAGCGATCCAGCTCCGCCTTGGGCTCGCTTTCCGTTGGCTCAATCATCAACGTGCCGGCCACTGGCCAGCTCATTGTCGGCGCGTGGAAGCCGCTGTCCATCAGACGCTTGGCAACATCGTCCACCGTGACGCCGGCACTGTCGGCCAACGGACGGGTATCAAGGATGCACTCGTGTGCCACCAGACCGGACTTCGACGTGTAGAGAACGTCATAGGAGTCCTTCAGACGGGCCGCGATATAGTTGGCATTGAGGATTGCCACCTTGGTCGCCTGCGTCAGCCCGCTGCCGCCCATCAGCAAGATGTAGGTCCAGCTCACCGGCAGGATCGACGGTGATCCAAACGGCGCGGCTGATACCGGCCCCACATCCGAACCATGCTCAGGATGCCCGGGCAGATGATCGGCCAGATGTGCCTTAACACCGATTGGACCCATGCCAGGGCCACCACCGCCATGCGGGATACAGAAGGTCTTGTGCAGGTTGAGGTGGCTGACATCGCCGCCGACATCACCAGGACGGGCAAGCCCGACCATGGCGTTCATGTTGGCGCCATCGATATACACCTGACCACCGTGATCATGGGTGATCTTGCAAACTTCCTGCACGGTCTCCTCAAACACACCGTGGGTCGACGGATAGGTGATCATGCAGGCGGCGAGTTCGTTCGAATGTTTCTCGGCCTTGGCGCGGAAGTCTTCAAGGTCGATATTGCCGTCTTCATCCGACTGAACCACGACCACTTTGTAGCCAACCATCTGTGCCGATGCCGGGTTGGTGCCGTGCGCAGACACGGGGATCAGGCAGATATTACGGTGCGCATCGCCGCGGGCAATGTGGTAGCCTCGAATGGCCAACAGACCCGCATATTCCCCCTGAGCACCCGAATTGGGCTGCTGCGATATCGCATCATACCCGGTGATGTCGCAGAGTTTGGCGTTCAGATCGCTGATCATCTCCTGATAGCCCACGGCCTGATCTGCCGGCACGAAGGGATGCAGGTTTGCAAATTCCGGCCAGGTCACCGGGATCATCTCAATGGTCGCGTTCAGCTTCATGGTACAGGAGCCGAGAGGGATCATCGCCCGATCCAGCGCCAAATCGCGGTCGGCCAATCGCCGCATGTAGCGGGTAATCTCGGCTTCTGCGCGATTGAGATGGAAGATCGGATGGGTCAGATATTCGCTTTCGCGCAGCGCATGTTTAGGCAAGCGGTATTCGCGATTGGCCTCACTGTCATCCTTTTTGTCGATGCCAAAGGCGCCCCAGACCGCTTCAATGGTCTCGGGCCGGGTTTGTTCATCCAGTGAAATGCCGACCTTGGTCTCCCCGACTTTGCGCAGGTTGATGCCGCGGGCAATGGCCGCTTCCATCACATTGCGCTGCAGATGTCCGACTTCGACCGTGATCGTGTCGAAGAACACCGATGGCTCGACATCAAAGCCGTTCTCTTCGAGCCCCTTGGCGAGACGCGATGTCTTGCGGTGCACTGACTGGGCAATCGCCTTGATGCCGTCAGGTCCGTGGTAAACCGCATACATGGACGCCATAACCGCCAGCAGTGCCTGAGCCGTACAGACGTTGGAGTTGGCCTTCTCGCGACGGATATGCTGCTCGCGGGTCTGCAGCGACAGGCGGTAAGCCTTCTTTCCACGGCTATCGATGGAGACACCGATGATGCGGCCTGGCATGGCGCGCTTATAGGCGTCTTTACACGCCATATAGGCAGCGTGCGGGCCACCATAGCCCATGGGCACGCCGAAGCGCTGGGTCGAGCCAACCGCGATGTCGGCGCCCATTTCGCCCGGAGACTTCAACAGCGCCAAAGCCAGAGGATCTGCCGAGACGATCGCAAGAGCCTTGTGCTCATGCAGCTTGGCGATGATGTCGGTGAAGTCGTGCACGTGTCCGTAGGTTCCCGGATACTGGAAGATCGCAGCAAACACCGTGCTGGCATCAAGGCCATCCGGGTGACCAACCTGGACTTCGATGTCCAACGGTTCGGCCCGGGTTTTGATCACCGCAATGTTCTGCGGATGGCAATTCTCATCGACAAAGAAGACATTGGCTTTCGACTTCGAAGACCGTCGTGCCATCGTCATGGCCTCGGCGGCGGCGGTGGACTCGTCGAGCAGTGACGCATTGGCAATGTCGAGCCCGGTCAGGTCACTGACCATGGTTTGGAAGTTCAACAACGCCTCAAGGCGACCCTGGCTGATTTCGGGCTGGTAAGGCGTGTAAGCCGTGTACCAGGCCGGATTTTCCAGAATGTTGCGCAGGATTGGGGCCGGCGTGGTGGTGCCATAATAACCCTGTCCGATCAGCGACGTCAGAACCTGGTTCTTCTCGGCAACCTGGCGAATGTGGAACAGCGCGTCGCGCTCCGACAGCCCGGGACCGCCCCAGTCGAGCGGCTCCTTCTGGCGAATTGCCGGGGGAACCGTTGCGTCAATCAGATCGTCCAGCGTCTTGAAACCAACAACTTTCAGCATTTCGTCCATCTCTGAAGGCGATGGGCCGATATGCCGGCGGTTGGCAAAATCATACGCCTGATAGGTCGTCAATTCGAATGCCATGTCTGTGTCCTTAGCTGATCAGGGCCTGGTAGCCGTCGGCGTCCAGCAATTCATCCAACTGGCTGCTGTCGCTGAGCTTCATTTTGTAGAGCCAACCGTCGCCCTCAGCGCCTGCATTGACCAATGCAGCATCGTCGTTGAGCTTTTCATTGACTTCCACCACGGTGCCTGACGCCGGGGCGTAAACGTCCGACGCGGCTTTCACAGATTCGACCACAACACCATCATCGCCCTGCTCCAGTTCCGTGCCAACGTCCGGCAGTTCAACGAAAACCAGATCGCCCAGCTGTTCCTGCGCATGGTTGGTGATACCGACTGTTGCAACGTCTCCTTCAACGCTCAGCCATTCGTGTTCGTCAGTGTAATAAATTTTGCTCATGATGCTTCCTCCTTAGCGTTTGTAATTGTGAGCGACGAAGGGGGGCTTAACCCGCTTCATCGGAATTTGCTTGCCGCGCATATCGGCAAAAATTTCTGCGTCCGCGGCCGAGACCGAAACCAAAGCCATGGCCATCGGCCCTTTGAGACTGGGACCGAAGCCGCCGGATGTGACAGTGCCGATGTTGTTGCCAGCGTCATCAACGAGGTCTGTCCCACCGCGCACCGGACGCCCTTCCGGCAACAGGGCGACACGCATCCGGTTTCGGCCAGCTTCAATTTTCTCCGCCAGGGCGTCGGCGCCGATATGACCGCCCCCTCCACGCAGGTCTTTGGGGATGGCCCAGATCAGACCGGCCTCGTGGGGAGTGATTTCTTCACTCAGATCCTGCCCGTACAGCGGCAATCCGGCCTCCAGGCGTAGGGAATCGCGGGCACCCAGTCCGATCCACTCAACCCGGTCATCGGCGAGCAATTTTTCGGCAAATCCCACCCCGTCTGCCTTCGGCATGGCGATCTCAAAACCGTCTTCGCCGGTGTAGCCGGTGCGCGAAACGAACCAGCCATCGGCTGGTTCCTGAGCGGTCATGAAGTCCATCGACGCGACATCAAAATGTGCACCAAGCACCGCCTCCGCTTTCGGCCCCTGAAGCGCCAAGAAGGCGCGTGGCAGGATTTCGACGGTGACGTCAAACGGTGTTGCTTCAGCCTGAATGTGGGCGACGTCTTTCTCCGCGCAACCTGCGTTCGCAACAATGAGGTAGCGCTCATCGCCCAGACGGGTAACGATGAGATCGTCGATAATGCCGCCGTCCTTGTTCAACATGAAGGTATAACGGGCTTGGCCAATGGTCTGTTGATCCGCGTGATAGGGGCACAGGCGAGCAACCAGTGCCGCTGCTTCGGCACCCGACAACGAGACATGGACCATGTGGGAAATATCGAAAAGGCCGGCCGCAGCGCGCGTATGTTCGTGTTCCTTCATCACGCCCAGCGGATAAAAGAGCGGCATATCATAACCGGCGAAGGCACCCATTTTGGCGCCAGCATCAACATGCGTTTGGTAAAAAGGGGTCTGTTCCAATTCAGGCTCCTGACAGTCAAAGGCACACGCCCGCTTATGCGGGAATGCCCCCTCTGTCCTTGGCCTGAGAGACTCGTTGAGCTGATAACTTCAGTTCAACTTACACCGTCGGCGCAGGCCTGTGGGCCTGACTTTCCAGAGAGCCTGGGGTTTCGAAACCCACTGTTAGCGGTCCTTTTGCCTGAGAGATTACGGGTATTTTCACCTTCGGCGGCGGCCCATGTGAGCCACTCTCTCCCACTAACAGTCCAGTAAAAACTGGCCAGCGACAAAAACGCTAGACGAAAAATTATCGCCTGTCACCCCACTTTTACGCCATGGCATGTGACGCTTTTTCGACAGCGTTGGCGAAGAAACCCTCCCAAAATCGCCTCAAGATTGGGAGTATGACTATGAATATCCAAACGCCATTTGGCCGTCACAAGCGCAAGATCGAACCCTTTGTTTTGCCGGATCATCCGGGCAATGACGCAGGTTACGAAGCGCTCGAAGCTTATGCGCGTGCCAAGGCCGCTGCGATGAATCAACATCTCATCGGCTACGGTGAACTGGCTGAAAATGAATGGAAATTGGCCGGCATCGCCGATCCTGATTTGGACCGGATGCGGCACTACCGGTTGGAGCGGTTGCGCGCAGAACTGCGCAAGCATGATCTCGCTGGCATTCACCTGTATGACCCGCTGAACATCCGCTACGCGACCGACTGCACCAACATGCAATTGTGGACCACGCACAACCCTGCCCGTTGCGCCTTCATCGCAACAGAGGGCCCCGTCGTTCTTTTTGAATTCCACAATTGTGAACACCTTTCCGACCATACCGGTGTTGTCGACGAAATCCGTGGCTGCACCGCCTGGTTCTATTTCGAGGGCGGCGGACGATGCCTCGAATTTGCCGAGAACTGGGCCAATGACATCGCCGACCTGCTGCGCGAGCACGGCGGTGGCAATATGCGTTGCGCCTTCGACCAGGTCGATTCCCACGGCATCGCTCCGCTGGAAAAGGCAGGGGTCGAAGTCATCTACGGCGAAGAGATGATGGAGGAAGCGCGCAAGATCAAATCGCCCGACGAGATCCTCTGCATGCGGCGCGCCATCGTTTCCTGCGAGGCCGCTATGGCCGAAATGGAGAAGGCGCTGAAGCCCGGCATGACCGAAAACGATCTCTGGGCGGTTTTGCATGCCGAGAATATCCGGCGCGGTGGCGAATGGATCGAAACCCGCCTGCTTGCCTCCGGTCCCCGAACCAATCCATGGTTCCAGGAATCCTCGGCACGGGTCATTGAGGACGGCGACATTGTCGCTTTCGACACCGATCTGATCGGTCCCTATGGCTTCTGCTGCGACATCTCCCGCACCTGGTTGGCCGGCGATGGTCAGCCCACCAATGAGCAGCGATGGCTGTATCAGACAGCGGCTGAACAGATGGCAGCCAATTTCGAGATGCTGGCACCCGGGGTTACATTCCGCGAGTTGTCGACCAAATCAAAGGAATTGCCGGAAGACTGTATGCCGACCCGTTACGGTGTTCTCTATCACGGCGTTGGTCTTTGCGATGAGTATCCTTCGATCCGCTACTCCGTTGATTTCGAGCATCATGGCTATGACGGCGTATTGGAACCAGGCATGTGCATCTGTGTGGAGAGCTATGTCGGACGCCATGGCGGCGGTGAAGGCATCAAGCTAGAAGACCAATGCCTGATCACGGAAACCGGCTACGAGAAGTTGTCGACCTACCCGCTCGACAAACGGCTCATGGGCGAGGCGTAGTCTCTGAAATTTGGGGACCCTGAAAAAGAAATCGCCGCGCGGTTGTCCTCCCGCCCGCGCGGCGTCGTCTTGTGAGCCTAGGCTCCAGACGACCGGATGGCTCCCTCGAGCTTCCGGAATCCGGTGGGAAAAATTGCACGTTATCTATCTGGTTGCAATGCTTCTTTCGTTGGTTTGGCGGCTAAAGTGAACGCAGCGCGCCATATTTGTCCGCTGCGAGATAGGTAACGCCGTCCAATCGCAACAATTGGTTGTGTTTGGATGATTTCATGACCTCGACGCCGGCAGCCAATGCGCTTTGCAATCGTTGCAAAGCGTTCGCGCCCCAGCCGGTATTTGTGATGTAGGGCAGACCCGGTAGAAACGGTGTCCACTGCAACACCCGAAGCTTGCCTGCATTGTTGGGCTGGATCTGGCGATAAAGATGCCAGCACAGGGCATCAATCGCGGCAATGTCAGCCCGACCATCAGCTACCATGTCCGCCGAATAGCGATGCCCGCCGCTCTTGATCAGTTCGCCGAAGTAGTTCTCCAGACGACCCGTAAGCGGTGTGACGCATCGATAGCCAGACAGGGAGTTGGCACTGTTGAAGGCAAACCGCATGGAACTGGCCGCAGGTCCCCCTTCCCCGGAAAGCGAATCCAAACTGTCGCCAGCAACGTCGACGCGCACAATCAAGGCGCTTGCGTAATAGGGTCCTTGCCACCCTTCAATGTCAAAATGCGGTGTGCCCAGCAGTTCGACCTTGCCTTCCAGGCGGGACACAAACGGGTAGCCGCAGGTCTGGCTGAAGAACAGGTCTGGCGACAGCCACCCCTCGGTTTCATCGTCGGTGTGAAATATGACTTGCGGTGGCTCAAACCCGTCTGCCGCAAAACTGTCGTGCAATATCTGCCAATAGGCATCCGTGTCTGACCGTAACTCCGGCCAGTCATACATGGGCAGCGAAGCAATCACTCGGCGACGGCTTCCGACTGCGTGTCGCGATACATGAAGGGATGATCCACGGGCTGTTTCACGCGGAAAGCGAAGCGGCGCACGATATCGCCATAGCCATCAAACAAGGTATGTTCGTTCGCCGCCAAAAACAACTCGCGGCGCTCTTTATAGAGCTCCGGCAGATCATACCAGGCAACAGCAGGATTGGCGTGATGCACAATGTGCAGGTTGTTGTTGAGATAGAGCAGCGCCAAGGCCGGATGCGCTTCGACGATTGCCGAGCGCGCACCCACATTCTCAGCAGCCTGATGCTCCGCATATGACCGCAAAGACGTCAGTGATAGCGATGGATAGACAACGCACAATCCGTAAATCCACAACGGCATGGCGAACACATTGACGATGATCAGGCCCAAAACCACAAGCCCAATGGCATGCAACGTCCAAGCCAAACGGACACCCGATTCCCCTGCCTTGATTCGCTGAATTTCTGTCCGCGAAAACCCGTACAGTGTCAGCCATGGACCGATGACCAGACGCCCGATCAGCGTGTTGTTGATCAGAAAGAGTTTGCGCATGAAGGGGCGCATGGTGGTGTATTGGCAAAGCGGCCAAAAATAGCTTTCCGGATCCTCATATGGATCCGTCAAGTTGAGGTCATTGTGATGCTGCAGATGCAGCTCGCGATAGCGGCGGTAGGGAAAAACGACCGCAAGCGGCAGGCTGATCAGTAATTCGTTGAGCCAAGCGAACCGAGTTGGATGCCCGTGAATGGTTTCATGTTGAAGGGATGCGTGAAGTGTCGCCAGAGGCGCCATTGCCAACAGGCCCACCAGGCTGAATATCCAATTTGATGTTGTCCATGCCAGCCCCCCGGCCAGCCACAAACCATAACAAGCGCCGATCAGCGCCAAGGTTCGCCACTCCGTTTTACCAGACATCCCCACTTTCATCTCGCTGTCACATTTCTGTGATGCACATTCTTCTGAATCAGCAAATCGCGCAAGAAATTTTTTGCATACCTATGCAATTCTTGCGGCCTGTGAATCAATCATATAAAGCCATACTTATATCTTTATATGGAGTCGCCACACATGGCTGAGAAGCTGAAATCCTTGATTGCCGAAAAGGGCGTCTTGCTGGGCGATGGTGCCACAGGAACCAATTTCTTTGAAATGGGTTTGGTCTCCGGCGATGCACCGGAATTGTGGAACGACGAGGCTCCTGAAAAAGTCAAAGCCTTGCATCAGGGGTTTGTCGATGCTGGCGCTGATATCATCCTCACCAATACATTTGGTGGCAATGCGCACAGATTGAAGCTTCACGATGCCCAGGACCGGGTCCGCGAGCTCAACTGCAAAGCAGCACAATTGGCGCGCGAAGTGGCAGCAGATGCAGGCAAAACCGTATTGGTTGCTGGGTCAGTAGGCCCCACCGGCGAGCTGTTTGAACCCCTTGGGGAGATGACCCATGACGTCGCCGTCGCCTCCTTTACCGAGCAGATGCTGGGGCTCCAGGAGGGAGGTGCAGACGTTTTATGGATCGAAACCATGTCAGCCCGCGAAGAAATTCTCGCGGCTGCCGAAGCGGCCAACGCGGTTGGCTTGGAATACATTTTTACGGCCAGTTTTGACACAGCCGGACGGACAATGATGGGCATTGCTCCGTCCGAACTCGGTGACATTGCTGACAATCTCCCATCTCCCCCAACTGCAGTGGGGGCAAACTGTGGCGTCGGCGCAACCGACCTGCTGTTCTCCGTCCTGGATATGACGGCAAAAGGCTCCACTGCAGAAGGTGGGCACATCGCAGTCATCGCTAAGGCCAATTGCGGCGTTCCTCAGGTTAGTGGCGATGAGGTCGTCTATACCGGCACGCCGGAATTGATGGGCAAATACGCCAAACTGGCCATCGATGCTGGGGCAAAGATCATCGGAGGCTGCTGCGGCACATCGGCCGGTCATCTCGCCGCAATGCGCGCGGCGATTGACGAGCACACACGGGGTGGCCGTCCTTCCCACGAGGAAGTCGTTGCTGCCACCGGCGATCTGGTGAACCAGATCGCTGAGGAAAAGGCATCCCCGCCCGACGGTGCCCGTGCCGGCCGTCGACGGGGTCGGCGGCGGTAGCAGCGATAGCGGCAATCGCGTCTGGCCGTTATCCCAAGCAAACCCAAAGTGGGGGCGGTCAAAACACGTCAAACCGACGACAGCAATTTCACCTCAGTAATGAAGTGCTTGCTCAGCTCGCCATCATCGCTTGCATATGAAAGGCCTGATGGTCGGTCGCATTGCGATAGCTCTTACCGACCGGACAGGCTTGACGTGCCAGGCACCCGCCGGAAAAACACGTCTCACCTGCTCGGCTGCCAACATGCTTTTTGCAAGCCGGATAGTCGTAAGCATCTTTAGTGAAGGCGCCGATCGGGCATGTGTTGAGACACGGTTTGTCAATGCAGGTATCGCAGGGATGATCCATCTTGGGAGACGATGGCAGGTGGCTGATTTCATGGGCAAAAACAAGAACAGCGCGAAACGCAAACCACAAACCATATTCAGGGTGGATCAACAGGCCGAGCGGTGATTGCTCAACCCCAAGCGCCTGGCGGGCATATTGCTGAAACGGCCAAACAGGGTCGCCAAAGGGATAGCGAACCTCGCGGACCGTGCCAGGCCCCAGACCTTCAACCAAATCCGCGACCTGCGACATTGTCCAGCGATTGAGCGGGTCCGGCTTGCCGTCCAACTTCTCTTCGGAGTCTGAAAAGGCTGGCCATAGGCTGCTGCCAATATTGCCTATCAAGAGTGCGGATGCACCGTCTGTCTCAAACCAGCCAAGGGGCTTCAACCCGACGAGCCCCAGCCGCTTGCGGATGGTCTCGTCAAGCCGTTCACCGCTTATTTCCGCTTTGCTGTCGCCCATCGCTCAGGTCTCCTAGAAGCTGCGGCATTCAGCCTTTGATCGCAGAACGCCAAACTTCCTGCTGGATGAAGTCAGCAGTGAATTCCCGACTTCTGACTTCCCGACAATTTGGCGCCCTGACCTCGCGTGTTCAGGTGAAGGCGTCGGGCATGGAATCCTTTTTGTTGGCAACGTAAGCATCCAGCTCTTCGCGCTTGGCGGCATCCATCTCTGGAGCAACATGATCAGCAATCCATTTGCGCGCCGTTTCATTGGCCCGCTGTGGCGCCGTCTTGCTGCCCTCCACTTCCCATTGCTCAAAGGAATTGTTGTCGGCAACTGTCGACCGGAAAAATGCCGTTTGGAAGTTGGCCTGGGTATGGTCACAGCCGAGATAGTGGCTGCCAGGCCCAACCTGACGGATCGCATCCATAGCTTGTCTATGTTCGGAGACATCGACTCCTTCTGCCATCTTTTGCTGCGCCGCCAACTGATCGCAGTCCATAACAAACTTGTCGTAGGAGCTGACCAGGCCGCCTTCGAGCCAACCTGCCGAATGTAGCGCAAAGTTCACCCCGCCCAACAGTGTTGGTGTCAGCGTTTGAGCGCTTTCATAGGCCGCCTGCGCGTCGGTGACTTTTGAACCGGTCAAGGAACCACCGGAACGGAAGGGCAGTCCGAATTTGCGGGCAAATTGAGCCGCACCGTACAATACCTGTGCCGGTTCTGGCGTGCCAAATGCCGGGGCACCAGACTGCATCGAAATGGATGTCGCAAATGTGCCCATAATAACCGGGGCGCCCGGACGGCAAAGCTGCGAAAAGGCAATCGCTGCCTGAGCTTCTGCCAGAACCTGTGTCAGTGTACCGGCGACCGTCACCGGCGACATGGCCCCACCGACAATGAACGGCGAGATAATGGTCGCCTGCCCGGCCCGGGCATAGACCTTCAGCGCGCCGAGCATGGTGTCATCCATCACCATGGGAGAATTGATGTTGATCAGCGAGGTGACGACGCAGTTGTTGTCGACAAAATCCGCACCAAACAGGATTTTCGACATTTCAACCGTGTCTGCCGCCCGTTCAGGCGCGGTCACGGAACCCATATAGGGCTTGTCGGACAGGGTCATGTGGGCGTGCACCATGTCCAAATGACGCTTGTTGACCGGCACATCCACTGGCTCACAAACAGTACCGCCGCTATGGTGCATGGCCGGTGCCATATAGGCCATTTTCACAAAATTCCGGAAATCCTCCATTGTCGCATACCGACGCTCGCCATCGAGGTCGCGGACAAAGGGTGGGCCGTAAACGGGAGCAAAAACGGTGTTGTTGCCGCCGATCACCACATTGCGTTCGGGATTGCGCGCATGTTGGGTGAATTCTGCCGGAGCGGTTTTCATCAACTCGCGGCACAGGCCCTTGGGGAAATGAACGCGTTCGCCTTGAACGTCGGCACCCGCAGCCTTGAGCATATCCAGCGCTTCTGCGTCGTCGCGGAACTCTATGCCAACTTCTTCCAACACGGTATCGGCGTTGGATTCGATGATCTCCATGGACTCGTCGTGGAGAATGTCGAAGGTCGCAATCTTGCGGCGGATATAGGGGAGTTGCTCGGAGACACCGCTGGTTCGTGCTGCGCGCCGTGCGGCTGCACCACCTCCACCACCGCGTCCGCGTCTAGCCGATCTTGCTTCACTCATGGTTTTGTTCCCGCGTGTTGGGTTTCAGCATGGCGCAAATTGAACAGTCGCACCATGCAAAAATGAAATCGACGACACTATTCCCCCAACATCGGAGCCGACAACTTTCCCGAAGCGGCACCGACTGCCGCAATCACGACGGTCACTGCGGCAAATTAATCGAAAATTCTTCTTTGGTGCCATATTGCTGGATGATATGACCTACACAGGTCGCAATCGTGTCCCGCAAAGTCGTTTTAGGAAGCGTTGAACTTTTTTGTCGAGACATAATCACATCAACACTTAGACGTATCGCCCAGGGTTTACTGTACATGTCTGACGAAGAAGAAATTATCCTCTCTGAACTGGCCACCGAAGAGCTTGTGCTGCAAATGCACGACGACCTCTATGACGGTCTGAAAGAAGAGATCGAAGAAGGTACTCAGATCCTGCTGGATCGCGGCTGGGAGCCCTACAAGGTTTTGACTGAAGCCCTCGTCGAGGGCATGCGGATCGTTGGCGAAGACTTCCGTGATGGCATCTTGTTCGTGCCGGAAGTGCTGCTGTCTGCCAACGCGATGAAGGGTGGCATGGCCATTCTGCGTCCGCTGCTGGCCGCCACCGGCGCCCCCAAGCAGGGCAAAATGGTGATCGGCACTGTGAAAGGCGACATTCACGACATCGGTAAGAACCTCGTCGGCATGATGATGGAAGGTGCTGGTTTTGATGTTGTCGATCTGGGCATCAACAATCCGGTCGAGAACTATCTCGACGCGATTGACGAGCACCAGCCAGATATCGTCGGCATGTCGGCCCTGCTGACAACCACCATGCCGTACATGAAAGTGGTCATCGACACGATGAAAGAAAAAGGCATCCGTGACGATTACACCGTACTCGTCGGCGGCGCGCCGCTGAACGACGAGTTTGGTGAAGCCATTGGCGCTGACGCCTACTGCCGTGACGCTGCGGTGGCGGTGGAAACAGCCAAGGACTTCATGGCGCGCAAGCACAATCAGCGCGCCAACGCCTGACGCCTAACTTAATGGCTCTGCAATTGATTAAGGCGTCTTCGGACGCCTTTTTTGTTTTCAGAATAGAGTGTTAGACTATGAGTATGACTCAAGATGACAGTGCCAATCCCAAGCCGGTCCGGGTCATCGGATGCGGCATGATCGCCCGGGAAATCCTGGCGATTTCCGAGCAATTGGGGTTTGAGCACATCGATCTGAAATGCCTGCCTGCCATGTGGCATCACTATCCCGATAAGATCGCACCGGGTGTCGACGAGGCCATCACCAAAGCCAAAGACGAGGGATTCGAGCACATCTTCGTCGCTTATGCCGATTGTGGAACGGGTGGGCATTTGGACGCCGTCTGCGAAAAGCATGGTGTGGAACGCATCGCAGGCCCCCATTGCTTTTCCTTCTACATGGGCAATCAGGATTTCGAGGATCAGGGCGATGAGCTGCTGACCAGCTTCTTTATGACCGACTTCCTGGCCCGTCATTTCGAAACATTTCTGGTCAAACCGCTGGGTCTCGACCGTCATCCGGAACTGCGCGACATGTACTTCGCCCACTACACCCGTATGTTGTACATTGCCCAGACCGACGATGAGGTGCTGACCCAAAACGCCATAAAAGCGGCCGAGTTCCTTGGCTTGGAATATGAAAAACGGTTGACCGGCTATGGCGATCTGTCCAGCAGCCTGGCGGCGCTGCAGAACTAGGTTCGATTTGGTATTCCACGGTTGGGTAGAGGAGGACGACACGGCATGACCGGGTTTGACTATATCGTTGTCGGTGGTGGATCCGGGGGCTGCGCCTTGGCGGGGCGCCTCAGCGAGGATCCAAAAATCCGCGTGTGTCTGATTGAAGCCGGTGGCACTGGCACCAGTCCCATTATCCGCACACCGTCTGGTGTCGCATCGGTTCTGCCAACCCCGCTGTTCAACTGGGCCTACAAAACCACACCGCAGGACGGATTGAATGGGCGTCGGGGCTATCAACCCCGTGGTCGAGCCCTTGGCGGTTCCAGCGCCATCAATGCAATGCTCTATATCCGCGGCCACCAGCGCGACTACGACGAGTGGCGAGAGCTCGGCAATCCAGGCTGGGGTTGGGATGATGTCTTGCCCTATTTCAAGCGGGCGGAAGGCAACATCCGGGGCGAAGACGAACTGCATGGCGCTGATGGGCCGCTTAGCGTCAGCGATCAGGTCAGCCCTCACGCCATTACCGACGCCTTTTTGGAATCGGCCCGTCAAAATCAGGTGCCGATCAACACCGACTTCAACGGCCCACGCCAGGAAGGGATTGGCAAATATCAGGTCACGCAGAAGAATGGCGAACGCTGCAGCGCTGCAGCGGCCTACATCCTTCCCCATCTCAACCGACCCAATCTGACGGTATTGACCAAAACCCGTGCTTCCCGAATCAACTTCGAAGACGGTCGCGCCGTAAGCGTTTCGACATTCGGCAAAGGTGGCAACAAGACACTCATCGCGCGCCGCGAGATCATTTTGTGCGGCGGTACGTTCAACACGCCGCAATTGTTGATGTTGTCCGGCGTTGGTCCCGCCGCTCATCTGAAGTCGATGGGCATTGAGGTGATTGCCGATCGCCCGGAAGTCGGTGAGAATCTGCAGGATCACATTGATTATGTTACAGCCTACAAGTCCGGACTGAAGGATACGTTTGGCCTTTCCCTTCCTGGATTGGTGGATCTCACCAAAGCCATTTTTGAATGGCGCAGGCAGGGCACTGGCAAGTTGACGTCGCCAATGGCCGAAGCCGGCGGGTTTGTGCGCTCCTCCCCCGAATTGGAGCGCCCGGACCTGCAATACCACTTTGTGGTTGGCGCATTGGACGATCACCTGCGCAAGATACATTTCGGACACGGCTTCTCCTGCCACGTCTGCGTGCTGCGCCCCAAAAGCCGGGGGCACGTCCAACTCAATTCCGCCAAACCAAGCGATAGCCCCAAGATCGACATGGGATTTTTCAGCGAACGGGAAGACCTGGATCTGATGATCAAGGGATTTCGCATGATGCGTCAGTTACTCGAGGCCCCTGCCCTGAAACCCTGGCGCAAGAAGGAACTCTATACGGCCGGACTGTCCAGCGATGCGGAACTGGAACAGGTTATCCGCAACCGCGCCGACACGGTTTATCACCCGGTGGGCACCTGTCGCATGGGAGGCGATGATGCATCCGTCGTCGATCCTGAATTGCGGGTCCGAGGAGTTCAGGGACTGCGCATCGCGGACGGGTCCATCATGCCCAGAATCATTGGCGGAAACACGAATGCACCGATCATCATGATCGGCGAGAAATGCGCTGACCTGTTGCGATCTTCCTCGGCCGCATAATAGGATAATTGGGTCGCAGGAGTCGTATTTGAATGTGTCACCCGTCGCCTCTACATAAGGATCGACGGAGACATTGGCGCATTTTGGCCACCGAAATCACGTGAGGCACCGCATGGCACAGTTACAAATCGTCTATTGGCGCGATATCCCCGCCCAGGTCATGGTCAAGGCCGGACGTCGCAATCAGGCTAAGCGCGAGCTGTCTCTGCGGTTCACCGAAGCGATCGACATGGCTGCAATGCGCACCGGTGCCGCCGAAACAGATGACTATCTGGCAGAATGGCGCCGCGGTGATCCGGTCCAGGTCGGCGATGATCTGGAAGCGGAAGCGCAGACCGCCATGGATGCAATTGAAAAGGAATACGACAAGGACCGTTTGGTGGCCTTGGTCAAGAATGGAGGCCGTGAGGCATGAGCAATTCCCATATCGGAGCCTCAATCGAGGTTAGCGCCAAGCACGTTCACGACGGCAAATTGCACGCCGAACAATTGCCCAAGGGCACCCGCGTCTACATCACTGATGTTGGTGTCGACCCGGTGGCGGACCTGATTTCCGCTGCGCGCAAGGTCACCGACATGGGGTACCAGTCGGTACCGCACATTCCGGCCCGCCGTATCGAAAGCACCGACGCCTTGGAGTCCCGTCTTGCGGGAATGGTCAATGAAGGCGGTGTTCAGGACATTTTGATCATCGCTGGCGAAGCAGACGAACAGATGGGGCCGTTTTCAGAAACGCTTGCCGTACTGCAAACGGGTCTTGTCGACAAGCTCGGCATCAAGCATGTGGCCGTTGGCGGCCACCCGGAGGGCAATGTTGCCTATTCCGGACGTGATGTGATGGAAGTGCTGCGTGACAAGATTGCCTTTGGCGCGGAAAGCGATGCTGAATTCCGCATCGCCACGCAGTTTGGTTTTGATGGACCGAAATTCGTCGAATGGGCCAAAGCGGTTAAGGCCGCCGGTATCGAGGCGCCGATTCACCTCGGCGTCGCAGGGCCAGCCAAGATCACCACGCTGATCAAATACGCGGCCATGTGCGGTGTTGGCAACTCCCTGAATTTCTTTAAAAAACGCACCAGCGCAATCGCTCAGTTGGCCACCAAACACTCGCCCGAAGATGTTGTTGGTCCAATCGAAGCCGCATGGGCTGACGGAAGCAGCAACATTGTGCAGTTGCACGTTTTCCCGTTTGGTGGCCTGCAGGCATCTGCCGACTGGTTGACCGAGCGCGGAAGCTTCCAGTTCGACGCACAGGGCGCGTCGGTCGCTATGGCCTAGATCCTTGGCTGGGGCATGGCGCTGGTCATGCCATCCCCCAGACTTAGGCCTGGATTTACGCGCAACTGACGTATGGTCAGATTTCGCAGTGCGAAGCTAAACATTCCCTAACATCGCTCACTGAGATTGCCCTTGGTCGGGCCGGGTACGCCCGACTGGGGGAATGCCATGCAGCGACTTGCCGAAAACAGGTTTACGCGCCGACAATTCCTGTTCGGCCGCCAGATGTTGGACGATTGCGCCGGCGCGACACCGATTGAATACGGCATTCTCGCCGCAGGCATCGGTATCGCCGGTTATTCGATCCTGCACTATGTTGGGCAGGACACGAAGGTGCTTTTCAAATGCATCGGTGATGCCGTTGCTCTCAAGTCGTCGGAAGGCAAATGCACCGAGACCGGTGGCGCCATGGCGGGTGCCAACGACACCTGATCTCCCGCGCGATCAGACCTTCCTAACCAACCAGAGCCGGACGGAACGCTTCGAGGTCCTGGTCGAACTCGCCCTGGAATGCCCGGATCGCATCGGCTGTCAGATCAACACGGTTGAGGGTGTAAATGTGGAGCGACGAGACCCCGTTTTGGGCAAGATCGCGCACCTGTTCTTCAATCAACCGACGTGAAACGGCCGATTGCGCCGCCTTGTCGTCTCCGGCTTCCGCAAAAAGCGTATGAAAGTGCTCTGGAATACGGGCACCGCATTTTTGGGAAAAGATCTTGATGCGTTCAAAGCTCGCGATGGGGATCACGCCCGGCACGATCTCGCGGCGAAAACCCTGTTTCTCGGCTGCGTCGCGGAAGCGATAAAAGTCCTCGTTGTCAAAGAAATACTGGGTGATCGTACGATCTGCGCCAGCATCCTGCTTGGTGATCAGGTTGCGCATATCAGCTTCTGGCGAGGCCGCCAGCGGATGAACTTCGGGATATGAGGCCACTGAAATATCAAACGGATACAGCTGCTTAAGCGCAGAAATCGCTTCCGCCACGCTCGCAAACCCGGCTAGATCGTCGCTTGTGTCGCCACCTGCATCACCGCGCAACACCACCAGGCGCTGAATGCCCTGTTCCCAAAGATCTTCGGCGAACTTGATCAGTTCCTCACGCGAAAAATGGCACAGGGCGATGTGGGCTGCCGTTGGTATCTCATTGAGACCCTGCAGGCGCACCGACCAATTAAAGCTTCCGTCGGTTTCAGAGCCGCCAGCGCCAAAAGTCACCGTCTGGTAGGCCGGAGCAAAACGCCGCAACGCGTGTGCCCCGGTCATCAAGGACCGTTCTGCCGACAAGCCTTTCGGCGGAAAATATTCCAAACTCACAACAGGTTGGCCGATGATTTTTGCTGAAGACATGGGACTTTCCTCTGTTCAAAAACGGGGATTAAGGGAGCACAAAGGCCAAATTCATTTACGACATTTTGTGTCGCAATATGAAAGTACATCAAATTTTTCACATATGCAAGCTTGATATAAAGATTTCTTTATGTTTATTCCCAGTCAGGCGCTATCGACGTCTAAATCTGAGCGGTTTGGTGTCGCATTTGGCACTGCCTCAAGCTCGAAAAGACGATGATAGTTGCCCCAACACAGGCCTTGCGAAAAACCGACTGGCCTATCAATTGGAGAAAGTGACGTGACACGTACAATTGTTGCATCCCAGAGCAAGGAAGTCGTCATCGGCTTCGACCAGAAATTCTGCGTGATTGGTGAGCGTATCAATCCAACCGGCCGCAAGAAGCTTGCTGCCGAAATGCAGGAAGGCAATTTCGACACCGTTCGGGCCGACGCCCTGGCACAGGTTGCCGCTGGCGCAACCATGCTTGACGTCAATGCGGGCGTTACTTCAGTCGACCCGAATGCCACCGAGCCTGGTTTGTTGGTTCAAACCCTCGAGATCGTTCAGGAACTGGTCGACGTTCCCCTGTCCATCGACTCTTCCGTGACCGCTGCGATCGAAGCCGGTCTGAAGGTCGCCAAGGGACGTCCCCTGGTCAACTCCGTTACCGGTGAGGCAGAAAAGCTGGAAGCGATCCTGCCGCTGGTGAAAAAATACGACGTGCCGGTGGTTGCGATTTCCAACGATGAGACCGGCATTTCGGAAGATCCAGACGTGCGCTTTGCTGTCGCAAAGAAGATCGTTGAACACGCTGCCGATTATGGCATTCCGGCCCACGACATCGTGGTCGACCCGCTGGTGATGCCCGTTGGTGCGATGGGAACGGCCGGCAAACAGGTTTTCGCCCTGGTGCGTCGCCTGCGCGAGGAACTGGGCGTCAACACCACCTGCGGTCTGTCCAACATCTCATTTGGCTTGCCACATCGCCATGGGGTCAACGCTGCATTTATCCCCATGTGCATCGCATCCGGTATGACCAGCGCCATCATGAACCCCTGCCGTCCGCAGGAAATGGAAATGGTGCATGCCGCCAACGTTCTCGCCGGCGTCGATGCCGACTGCATGGAGTGGATCCGCACCTACAAGGACCATGTCGCAGCGCAGGGCACTTTCCCGGCCACCATGGCAGGAAACCAGGGTGGCACGCCGAAACCCGCTGGCGCCGGTCGCCGTCGCGGCGGACGCGCAGCCAGAGCCGGATAAGCCGTGCAAGAAGGGCAATCTGCGATTGCCCTTTTGCGCCTGCTGCATAACAGTGACCCGCAATGTCTGATCCTCTCGTCATCTTCACCCCCAGCGGTAAACGCGGCAACTTTCCAATCGGCACACCGATCCTGGAGGCTGCCCGTGAGCTGGGTGTTTATGTGGAATCCGTCTGCGGCGGCCGCGGTATTTGCGGGCGCTGTCAGGTGGCACCGGAATTCGGAAAATTCGCCAAACACGGCATTGAATCAAAAGCCGATGCCGTCTCCGAATGGTCGCCGAAGGAAATCCGTTACACCGACAAGCGTGGGGCGCTGAAAGACGGCAGACGGCTGTCCTGTTCTGCCACCGTTCAAGGTCCCCTGGTCGTCGATATTCCGGCAGATGCAGTGGTCAACCAACAGACAATTCGCAAGGAGGCCGACAGCCGCCTGATTGAACGCGATCCAGCGATCCAGATGTGTTATGTCGAAGTCGACGAGCCCGACATGCACAAGCCTTTGGGGGATCTGGACCGCTTGAAGGTCAAACTCGAGCAGGAATGGGGCTTCACCGACGTCCTGGTTTCGCAGCACATTTTGCCGAACGTTCAAAAGGTTCTACGCGACGGCAACTGGACGGCTACGGTCGCCATTCATCAGGACCTGGAGACATCGCGGCCAACAATGATCGCGCTCTATCCCGGGCTGAAAAACGAAGCCTATGGCATCGCCTGTGACATTGGTTCGACGACAATTGCCATGCACCTCTCATCGCTGCTGTCCGGCAATACCCTCGCCTCCTCCGGCACGTCCAATCCACAGATTCGCTTTGGCGAAGATGTGATGAGCCGCGTTTCCTACGTGATGATGAACCCGGATGGGCGCGAATCGATGACCCGCGCCGTGCGCGATGCGGTCAACGGCCTGATTCAAAACGTCTGCTCGGAAGCCGGTATCGATCCAAACGATATCCTCGACAGCGTGTTCGTGGGCAATCCGATCATGCACCACCTGTTCTTGGGCATAGATCCGACTGAACTCGGCGGCGCGCCCTTTGCGCTCGCCGTATCCGGCGCCGTCCACACATGGGCCTCCGAGTTGGACCTGTCGATGAACGAGGGCACCCGTGTTTACGTGCTGCCGTGCATTGCCGGACACGTTGGCGCCGACGCGGCTGCGGCAACGCTGTCGGAAGCCCCACACAATGAAGACGAGCTCTCTCTTCTGGTTGACGTGGGCACCAATGCCGAGATCGTCCTGGGACAGACAACCCAAACTCTCGCCTGTTCCTCGCCCACCGGGCCGGCCTTTGAAGGCGCCGAGATCTCCTGTGGCCAGCGCGCTGCGCCCGGCGCCATTGAGCGGGTCCGTATCGATCCTGTTTCGCTGGAACCGAAGATCCGCATCATCGGAGTTGATCTTTGGTCAGACGAGCCCGGCTTTACCGAAATGGCCAAGGCCACCGGCGTCACCGGTATCTGTGGTTCGGGCATTATTGAAGTTATGGCGGAAATGTTCCTGGCCGGGATCATCGATGAAGACGGCGTCATTGATGGCGACAAAGCGCAGGTTTCAAGCCGTATTTTTGAAGATAAGCGCACCTTTTCGTATCGACTTTGGGAAACCGAAGATGGCCCTGACATTACTGTGGCCCAAACCGATGTGCGCGCCATTCAGATGGCCAAGGCGGCGCTTTATGCAGGCGTCAAGCTGCTGATGGAAAAGCATGGCAGCGACCAGGTCGCCAAGATTCGTTTGGCCGGGGCCTTTGGCACATTCATTGATCCCAAATACGCCCTGGTCATGGGACTGGTGCCGGATTGTGAAATCGAAAACGTCAAAGCCGTCGGTAATGCCGCTGGTACCGGTGCGCGCATGGCGCTGCTGAACCGCAACCATCGCCGCGAAATCGAGGATACAGTCAAGAATATCGAGAAGATCGAAACTGCGCTGGAACCGAAATTCCAGGAGCATTTCGTCAACGCCATGGCTTTCCCGAACAAGGTGGATCGCTTCCCGCGCCTGGAAGCCGAAGTCACCCTGCCGGCGCGCAAGCAGCAGGCCGAGATGGCTGACGGTGAAGCGGGTGCTGCCAGAGGGCGCCGCGGCGGTGCCGGTGGCGGGCGACGTCGTCGCCGCGCCTGATTTCTTGAAAATTGAGGCTAGTTTTGCACATGCGGGCGCAACATATACGCCACGCCCATCACGACGCAGGCCATCACCGCCAGCGGCACCATGAATATGCCGTGGCGAAACGCCAAGGCCGCACCGGCCGCCCACAGAATGGACACCACCGCCTCGCTCACGGTGGCCGTCTTGGACGACACCTGGCGGCGACGGAACAGGCTGCGATTGGCCTGACTGCGATACCAAAGCTGGATCACCACGGCGCAAAACGTTGCCAGCAAAGTACCGACCGCCAGGCAAAGCGCCGCGCGGGGTGAGAAGAACATCAGCGCGATCAGGAACGGCGCGGTCACAATGCCGACTATGGTAACAACCGCCTCGGCTTTGGCCAGCAAAATGGTCTTGGCTGAGATTGGCGACGTGTCGATCAGTTCATGCGCATCTTCGCCAGAAATGGTGACCCAGGAGAGTCCGCCAGCCAGTTGGCCTGCAGCCATGACGATCACCGGAATGACCACATAATAGATGCCACTGCCCTGTCCGTAATGAACCCAGAGCAACAGGCCGGGCGTCACCAGATAGAGCAATTGCTGCAATGATTGCGACAGCAACCAGGGGTCCCGCTTCAACAGGTCCCATTCTTTGCGCCGCAGGACTGCACCGATGCTGCGCTGTTTGCGAAAGCCGGAGAAGGCTTTCTGCTTGCCCTTGGATTCCATCAGGCCGGACGTCGCCAGTGCATCTTCAGCAAACCGACCGGTCGAATAGCTGATGACGACAATCAAACTGATCAGGCTTGCAGCACACAGAAACAACAGCGACCAGCCATCGCCCATGGCCGCGTTGGCAGGCACCCAGGTCCAGCTGTCCAAGGCCGGGGCAGCTTCGATCGTGTCGGCCGATGTAAACAGCGCCAGGCGGGAAAAACCCTGACCAAACATGATCGCCATCGCCTGCAATGAGATGATGAAACCAGCACCAACGATTGCCGAAATAATCTGTGCAATCAATCGTGTACGAGCTGGACCGACGGTTCTGAACAGGACCAGCGTCAGCATCACCGCGCCGCTGGTGGCGAATCCACCCAGCGCCATGATCACAAGATAGGCGCAGAACCAGGCCGGACTGTCCATAAAGCCTAAAATGTTGACCAGCGGCGAAGCGATGAGCAGCGCGAACACTGTTGTTTGCACTGCCAGAATGCTAGTGCGAACCTGAAACAGCCGCCTTGATGTTGCCGGCGACGACAACAGGAGATCCAAATCCGAACGGGCATAGTAGGCCCGCGTCACGCTTTCGATCGCCTGACTGAACATCAGCGAGCCAAGCATCACCGCAAAGCCCATGATCATCAGCAAGGTTGCTTTGTCGGCGGCAATGCCGGCGGCCAGCTGACCTTTCAGCAGATGTACGACAAAGGCGTGCATGCCGACCACGAAGGCTGCAATGATTGTGCCCACCAGCGCAATGCGCTTGGGCTTACCGGCGGTGACCAGAGAGGCGAAATCCCGCCAGATCAGCCGCGCTTCGTGGGCCGCATACCAGCGAATGGAATTGGCGTTGGGTGCAAAGGAAGTGGCACTCATGCAGCCAAACTCCCGATTACCGCAGCGTCGTCGCTGCGCTCTTCATTGCCTTCCACAATATCCAGGAAGACTTCCTCCAATGTCGAGTTTTCATCGCCGGAACGGTTGCGCAGTTCGGCAAATGTGCCTTCCGCAACCAGACGTCCATCGGCAATCACGCCAATGCGCTCCGCCATGCGTTCAGCGACTTCCAGAATATGAGTCGTCATAATGATCGTTGTTCCGCGTTTCACCCGCGACAACAGCACGTCCTTGACCTGACGGGCGGAGCCGGCGTCCAGGCCGGTCAATGGTTCATCGAGAATGATCAACTGAGGCTCATGCACCAGCGCACCGGCCAGGGCCACCTTCTGGCGCATGCCCTTGGAGAAGCCGCCACAGCGCTCCATCGCATGGGGAGCCAGACCCAGCCACTCTACCAGATCCAGGGAACGACGCTCCGCTTCAACCGGGTCCACACCCCACAGGCCGGAAACGAATTCCAGATATTCCAACGGCGTCAGCTTGTCGTAGATCATCGGCTCGTCAGATACCCAGGCGATCTTGCGCTTGGCTTCCAATGGGTCATGCGACAGCTTGGTACCGAACACGCTGATATCACCCGCATCCGGTTGCAGCAGCCCGGCCACCATTCTCAAAGTGGTGGTTTTTCCAGCACCATTTGGCCCCAGCAGCGCGTAAAACTCACCACCATAGACCTGAAGGTCCAGACCGTTGACCGCCGGACGGTCAAAGCTCTTCATCAGTCCAGCGATTTCCAATGCGTAATTTGTGGTCAAGTTGCGCTCCCTAGTGCCCGCGTTTTTCGCCACGCTAGAGCGATCAGATTGCGACGATGTGAACAGGATTGGTGAACAAGGCCTCAATATTGACGCGAAACGATTCCTCAATGTTCTCTATGCGACAACGATTTTTGATGCTAAGCCATCAAATCAAATTTGGTTGGGAGGATACCAGATGTCGGAAACAAACGTATTTTCCGAGAAAATCGCAGAGAAACCGGCCGCTGACCGTCAAGAAACCCCGGTTTTGCGCAGTTTTGTCTTCTTTTTGGTTCCAGACTTCTCCATGATCGCGTTTGCGACAGCCATTGAGGCGCTGCGCATCGCCAACCGCATGCTCAACTACGACAGTTACAAGTGGCGCCTGGCCTCCTTGGACGGCAATCCGGTGGTCGCCTCCAACGGTGTCGAAGTGGCCGTCGACAATTCCTTGGAGGAAGAAAGACGGCTGCTTTCAGGCAAAGATCGCCCCTCGATGCTGTTCGTCTGCTCTGGTGTGAATGTCGAAAGACATGGCAACAAGAGCCTTTACGGTTGGATCCGTGAGGAGTACAATCGCGGCGTTGCCGTCGGTGGCTTGTGCACCGGCGCGCATATTCTTGCTTCCGCCGGATTGCTCTCCAATCGCCGATGCGCGATCCACTGGGAGAACCTGCCCGGATTTGCCGAAGCGTTCCCCAAGGCCGACGTCTATGCCGACCTGTTCGAGGTGGATGGCAATGTCTACACCTGCGCCGGTGGCACGGCGGCACTCGACATGATGCTGTCGCTGATCGCCGAAGATCACGATGATAAACTGATCAACGCCATCTGCGAACAGGCGCTGACCGACCGGGTTCGCGGACCGCATGACCGACAGCGCCTGCCGCTGCGCGCCCGGCTCGGCGTGCAGAATGCGCGTATTTTGTCGATCATCGAAATGATGGAGGCCAACCTGGCCGAACCGCTGACGCTGGTAGAGATTGCTGATCATGCGGGACTGTCGCGACGCCAGATCGAACGGCTGTTCCGCCATCACATGGGCCGCTCACCGGCCCGCTATTATCTGGAAATCCGCCTCGACAGGGCTCGCCACCTGCTGTTGCAGTCGATGCTGCCGGTTGTGGAAGTGGCCATCGCCTGTGGCTTCGTGTCGGCCTCGCATTTTTCCAAATGCTACCGCGAACTCTATGGCCGTTCGCCGCAGCAGGAACGGGCCGAACGCCAGGTTGAAGCGGCTTAAGGCAACAAAAAAGGCGGCCCATAGACCGCCTTTTCAAAGACTGTTTTCATATTTAAATCAGACGTCTGCGCGCAGACGTTCATTATTTGAATCAAATGGACTTTCAGCCACGACCGTGGCCTTGTGCGGCACGCCAAGCAGCTTGATTTCCAGCTCGGTGCCGATGGCTTCATTGCCCGGCTTGACCATCGCCAGCGCCAGGCTTTTGCCGATGCGGTATCCGAAACCACCATGGGTGGCACGTCCGACAAGCTCGCCATCCTTGTAGATCGCCTCGGAACCACGGGCGTCACAGTCGGTCACGCCATGGACTTCCATGGTGACAAATTTCCAGTTGTCACCGGCTTCGTGACGCGCCACAAGCGCTTCCTTGCCGACAAAATCCTTGTCCAGTTTGATGAAGCGGTCGAGAGCCGATTCATAAGCTGAATATTCGATCGACAATTCGCGTGGGATCAAACGATAGGATTTCTCAATCGCCATGGCGGTCATCGCGCGAATGCCGAACGGCTTGATGCCAAACTCTTCGCCTGCTTCCATTACGGCATCCCAAATGGCGCCCTGCATTTCCATCGGGTGGTGCAGTTCCCATCCCAATTCACCCACGAAGTTGACGCGCAGGGCTTCCGCGGTAGCCGTACCAACCGAGATTGACTGTCCAGACAGCCATGGGAAGTTTGCATTGCTCAGATCCGTGCGGGTCAGCTTCTGCAACACCTTGCGGCTGTTCGGACCGGCCAGAACCAGCACGCCGAATTTCTCGGTGATCGGTGTCAGAGTGACAGAACCATCTGTTGGCAGGTGGCGATACAACACGTCATGGTCGTGGGTCATGTAGGCACCAGCCGACACCAGATAGAATACGCCAGGGCGCACTTCATAGACGGTGAATTCGCTCTTCACTCCACCCTGCTTGGTCAACAGGTGGCACAGAGCAACCCTGCCCCGTTTCTTCGGGATCTTGTTGGCGAATATGCTTTCCAGCCATTCTCGTGCCCCGGGACCCGACACTGTGATCTTGGCAAATGCCGACATATCCAACAGGCCACAGCTCTCCGTGACCGCCTTCACTTCGTTGCCAACATGCTCAAAATAGTTGGAACGACGGAACGACCATTTTTCACGAACCCGTCCGGTATGATCGGCCGGCGCGTGATTTTCATTGACCAGCACATCAACCCCAACGCCACGCTCGCTTTCTGGCAGCTCATACCCTTCTGGCGCATACCAGTTGGCACGCTCCCAACCGTAAACGGAGCCAAACACCCCGCCGAGCGCCTTCTGACGCTCATAGGCTGGTGTGGTTTTCAAAGGACGTGCTGCTGGGCGCTCTTCATCTGGGAAATGCAGTGTGAAAACATTGGCATAGGCTTCTTCGTTCTTTTCCTTAAGATAGCCTTCTGTGGCGTAGGAGCCGTACCGGCGGGGGTCGACGCCCATCATATCGATGGTCGGTTCGCCATCGACAATCCACTCGGCCAGCTGCCAGCCAGCACCACCGGCGGCGGTGATGCCGAAAGAATGACCTTCGTTGAGCCAGAAACCTTTCAGACCCGGCGCAGGGCCAATGATCGGGTTGCCATCCGGCGTATAGGCGATGGCGCCGTTATAGACCTTCTTGATGCCAGCTTCGCCAAAATACGGCACACGCTCAACCGCCGTCTCAATATGCGGCATCAGGCGATCGAGATCTTCCTGGAACAGTTCGTATTCGCTCTCGTCGTCGGGACCGTCGACATAGCAGCAAGGGGCACCCTTCTCATATGGGCCCAGGATAAGGCCTCCGGCTTCTTCGCGCATATACCAAGCCGAGTCGCTTTCACGCAGCACGCAAAGCTCAGGTCCACCTTCGGCGCGGAATTTCTGAATCTCTGGATGTGCCTCGGTGACGATGTATTGATGCTCAACTGGAATGACCGGCACGTTGAGACCAACCATAGCACCGGTTTTGCGGGCAAAGTTGCCTGAACACGAGATGATGTGCTCACACTCGATGTCACCCTTGTCGGTCTGAACCAGCCATTTGTCGCCTGGCAAACGCTGAATGCCAGTGACAGTGGTGTTGCGGTGGATCTTGCCGCCCCGATCGCGGGCTGCCTTCGCCAGCGCCTGTGTCAGATCGGCAGGCTGAATATAGCCGTCGTCAGGATGCTGAATGCCGCCCAGCAGACCATCGGTGTTCACATAGGGCCACAGTTCTTTGATTTCCTCAGGCGTGATTTTCTTGACGTTGATGCCAATGGTTTCAGCCACGCCCATATAATATTCGTATTCGTCCCAGCGATCCTGCGAACGCGCCAGGCGCACATTCGACACTTTGCGGAAACCGGTATCCATGCCGGTCTCTTCGGCCAGTTCCTGGTAGAAGCGCACAGAATACTTGTGCACCTGGCCGACCGAATAAGACATGTTGAAGAGCGGCAAAAGACCGGCAGCGTGCCAGGTCGAACCGGATGTCAGTTCCTTGCGCTCCAGCAGAACACTGTCCGTCCAGCCCTTTTTGGCCAGATGATAGAGCGTTGAAACACCAACAACTCCGCCCCCAATTACGACTGCACGCGCCTTGTTCTGCATCGAACCACTTCCTTTGAAAAAGTCAGGGAAACCGGCCAAGCCCGGTCTCATTTTTCAGACCATACCCCGTCAGGGCCTCCACATTACCACTCCGTTTGCGACATGGAAATGGAAGCCCGCGACGGCATTTTACACCGCCGCATAGCCAAGGTTAGCGAGCGGTAAAAATCAAGCTTAAAATTTGAACATCAATTTCAACAAAACCTGAGCTTTTTTCGCTCAAAGTGTTGCCAATGGGAATTGTGGGTTTTGAGTGTTGTGAGCATCACGGCTGATCATAATGAATTGGGATTGCGGACTTCCGCCAAGCCCCTTTGCGTCGATCTCGACGGCACGCTGATCCGTACGGATCTGCTGCACGAAGCCGTCTTCAAACTGCTCCGCATGAACATTCTCTATCTCTTCATGCTGCCGATTTGGCTGGCAGGCGGCAAGGCCAATCTGAAGGCAGAAATCGCCAGGCGGGTGATGCCTGATGCACAACGCCTGCCGTTTAATCAGGCCCTGCTTGATTGGTTGAAGAGCCAGCGCGCGGCAGGCCGTGAATTGGTACTCGCCACGGCCTCGAACCAGCGCTATGCGCGCGCCGTCGCAGACCATTTGAAGATCTTCCATTCGGTCGAAGCCTCCGACGACACTGTCAATCTATCCAGCAGCGCCAAGGCCAAGCGTCTGGTCGAGCGCTTTGGCGAAGGTGGATTCGATTATGCTGGCAATGGTCGCGCGGATTACAAAGTTTGGGATCGCGCCAACCGAGCCATCGTCGTCGGCGACGAATCTGACGCCATCAAATATGCCCGCAGGGAACATGCCGATCTTCTGCAGGAACCGGCAGGCAAGACACAATCCAAATCGCGCCTGCGCATCTGGGCGAAGGCCATTCGGGTCCATCAGTGGTTGAAAAACACACTGCTGTTCGTGCCACTGGTTTTGAGTTTCAGCGAACTGAACCTGGCGACTGCAACGCAGATGATAGCCGCTTTCTTTGCGTTCAGCTTTTGCGCCTCAGGTGTTTATCTGCTGAATGATCTGATCGACATCGATGTCGATCGTCAACATAAGACCAAATACAAAAGACCAATTGCTTCCGGCCAGATCACCGTATCGGACGCGGTTTTCGGTGCCATTTGCCTGTTCTCAGCTGCGCTGTTCATTTCGCTGCAATTGCCGATCCTGTTTGCTGGCATCTTGCTGCTCTATTTCGTCATAACCGGAGCGTATTCATTCCTTCTCAAACGTCTGCTGTTGATTGACGTGCTCACGCTTGCCGGACTGTTCACAATCCGCGTTCTGGCGGGGTCCGCAGCCATCGGCGGGGTTGTTTCGACCTGGTTGCTGGCATTCTGCGTCTTCTTCTTTCTCAGCCTCGCCCTGGTCAAACGCTTTGTCGAACTGTCGGGTCAGATGGCCAATGTCAGCCGCGCTGTGTCAGGCCGTGGGTATCAGGCAAGCGATCTAGAGACTTTGGCCCAGGCAGGCATGACATCGGGGTTTGCATCGGTCGTCGTTCTGGCCCTGTTCATCGATTCACCATTGGTGGCGGAAAGCTTCTCCAATCCGCAAATGATCTGGTTGGTCTGTCCGCTGGTGCTTTACCTGCTGATGCGCATCTGGGTTCTGGCCCGCCGCAATGAAATGCATGACGACCCGGTCGTCTTCCTGATGACCGACTGGCGCAGCCAGATCATGATCGCGGTGGGCGCTGTGATCATGCTGGGATCGCAACTGATTGGCCCGTGGGTGATGTGATGAACAATGCACCTTCCTGGGGGCGCCTGAAGCGAAAGCGCCGGACCACCCTTCCCTTCGAGCCCGACATTCGCCCCGCCAGCCCGCAATCCATCCTGCCCTATGGCAATGGACGCTCCTATGGCGACAGCTGTCATAATGATGCAGGCACTCTGGTGACTATGGGCCACCGCAACTTTATCCTGGCGTTCGACCCGGAGACGGGTTTGCTGACAGCTGGCGGTGGCATCCCGATCCGCGATATTCTCAAATACATTCAGAGAACTGGCTGGTTCCTGCCGGTGGTACCCGGAACCAAATTCGTCACCCTGGGCGGGGCAATTGCCAACGACATTCACGGTAAGAACCACGAGAAACGCGGCACATTTGGTCGCTATGTGCAAAACCTGGTGCTGTGGCGTTCTGACGGCGAGCAATTCACCTGCAGCAACAGCGAGAACAAGAACCTCTTCGCGGCAACGATCGGTGGCATGGGTCTGACCGGGGTTATCCTCTATGCCCAGATCCAGTTGATGAAAGTGCCCTCGCACTTCGTCGAGGAGCGCAACACGCCGTTTTCCTGTCTCGATGCCTATTTCGACCAAGAAGACGACTGGGAGGACGAGCAGGAATATTCCGTCGCATGGATCGATTCTGTCTCGACCGGCAGAGCCTTTGGTCGCGGTATTTCGATCACCGGAAACCATGTCGAACACGCCAAAATGGCCGACTACGGTGACCCTTCCCTCAGCATACCGCTGACACCGCCCATCCCTGTCGTTTCCGGTTTGCCGCTGCGCCTGTTCAATGCGGCCTATTTTCGACGTAAGCAGCAAGACGTTGAACCGCATTTGACCGGCCCTGATTCCTTTTTCTTCCCTCTGGATGCAGTGGCAAACTGGAACCGTCTTTATGGACCCAAGGGGTTGTTTCAACATCAATGCGTCATTCCCCTGCCGGCAGCGCGCGAAGTCATTCCTGAACTGTTGAAAACCAGCCATGACTTCGGCCAAGGCTCCTTCCTGACCGTGTTGAAGCGCTTCGGCGCCCATTGCTCGCCCGGCTTCATGTCCTTCCCGCAGCCCGGTTATACGCTGACCCTGGACTTTGCCAATCGCGGCGCTGCGACGCGCCAATTGCTCAACCGGCTTGATGACATCACGTTGGATGCGGGGGGACGCACCAATCCTTACAAGGACGGCCGCATGAGCGCCCGCACCTTCCAGCGTGCCTTTCCCGATTGGCAGAAGCTCGAAGCCTTGCGCGATCCTTCAATTCAATCCGACTTCTGGCGCCGCGTTTCACAACCCGTGGCAACGCGGGTCATGGCGACACCACCATCGATTTCAACGCCTGTTAACCAACCGGCTCAACAGGGCGTTCAGAAAACACAGCTACAATCGGTGCGGGACAAGGCACCGGCTCGCGCAGCCAATTCGGGGACAAGATGACCTATCTGCCACTAATTCTTTTCACCGTGCTGTCGAATGCAGCCGCTCAGCTGATGCTGAAACAGGGCATGCTGACATTCGGTCCGATCACGACCGGCGACGGCCCGATGACGGCCATGTCGATCATCACCCTGATGTTCAAAGTAGCCTTTCACCCCTGGGTGTTCTTTGGCCTTTGCGCCTTTGTCATTTCGATGATGAGCCACCTGTACGTGTTGTCGAAAGTCGAACTGTCATTCGTCTACCCGTTTTTGAGCATCGCGTTCATCGCGGTCGCTGTCGGATCGTGGATGTTCTTTGGAGAAGACATCAACGGCTGGCGCATGCTCGGCTTCGCTTTCATCTGCGTTGGCACAGTGCTGGTCGCTCAAAGCGCCACCGAGAAAACCGTCACCGCCTCGAAATCATCAAACACAGACTCCGTTCTTGTTGAGGGAAGTAAATCATGAAGCATATTCTTTTTGGCGGCGACGGCTTTGTCGGCCGCGTTTTGGCAGCAAAGCTTGTGGCGGAAGGTGAAACCGTCATTGTTGCCGACATCAACAAGGGCGACTGCCAGCATTACGCCAACTGTCTGTGGCAGCAAGTGGACGTTACCGATGCCGAGCAGGTCAAGGGCGTCGACATTCAATCAGATGATGTCGTCTACAATCTGTCGGCCAAGATGCTGTCACCGATTGTCACGCGCGCCGAGCGCCACGAGTTCTTTTGGCCGGTCAACTATGACGGCACCGTCAACATTCTTGAAGCCATGAAGCAGGCTGGCGCCATCAATCTGGTCCACTTCACAACAGACATGATCTACGGGCACACCCACACGGTACCAATGAAGGAAGATCATCCGGTCCAGCCTCTGGGTGAATATGGCGAAAGCAAACTGGCCACTGAAGAACTGGCCGAAACATGGCGTCGCGAACACGGCTTCAACATTTCGATCTTCCGCCCCCGCCTGATCATCGGACCTGGCCGTCTGGGCATTTTGAAGAAGCTGTTCACGCTGGTCGACAACCATTTGCCTGTGCCGATGATCGGATCCGGCAAAAACCCTTATCAGTTCGTTTCCGTGTTTGATTGTGCTGACGCAGCCTATTTGGCCTGGAAAGCCGATTTTCCAAACGAAGCTTTCAACCTGGGTTCCTCGAACCCACCATCGGTTCGAAAACTGCTCTCACGGCTCATCAAGGAAGCCAACAGCAAGTCGATTTTGCTGCCAACACCCGGTTGGGCGGTGAAGCGCACATTGGATCTGCTCGATCTGATCAACAAGCCGATCATGGATCCGGAACAGTATTTGATCGCCGACGAGGAATGCCTGCTCGACTGCAGCAAGGCAGAAGACCTGCTCGGTTGGAAGGCCAATTACAACGACGACGACATGTTGATCGCTGCTTATCGCGAATATTCGCAGGACCGTGCAGCGCAAAGCCAACAGGCCACAACAGCCGCCGCTGCCTAGTTTTTAATTCAGTCTGGAATAGTCATGTTGCTTAAAAGAAAAGCCAAAGCCGACACATACGAAGAACGCAAGGTCGTGGAATCGCCGGCCATCGCGCCAGCCAATGAAGGTGAAACGCCAAAACCAAAGCTGTTGAGCGTTGATGAAGCCATCAACATGCCGTTGAGCCGCATGAACCAGCTATTTGTGGATCATCTGAACCCCGGACAGCTTCACTTCATGAAGCTTCTTGGGTTCCACAAGATCAAGATCGAGCGAGCCGAAGGCGTCTATTACACGGATCAGACCGGCCGCAAGATTCTAGATTTCTTTGGCGGTTTTGGTTCCCTGTCCTTTGGGCACAATCATCCGCGTATTCTGGCCGCGCGCAAGAAATTCCAGGACGGCAACCGCCACGAAATCGCGATGGCCTTCCTGTCTCAATATGCAGCGGCGTTGGCGCACAATCTTGCTGCGATCGCACCAGAAGACCTGGACATGGTATTCCTCGGTTCCTCGGGCTCAGAGGCCATGGAAGCCGCATTGAAGCTGGCAGAACGTTATCAAGGCCCCGAACGGTCAAAGGTCCTGTTTGCCGAAAACGCTTTCCACGGCAAGACAAAGGGCGTGCTGTCGGTCACCGATTCCCCCCTCTATCAGTCACAGTTCAAGCTGGTCGACAATGTTGTGAAAGTGCCGTTTGGCGATCTCGAGGCGATCCGCAATGCTGTTGCAGCAGACCCGGAAATCGGCACGATCTGTCTGGAAACCATTCAGGGCGGTGCAGGTATCGTCGAAGCTGATCCAGAGTTCTGGAAGGGCCTGCGCCAATTCTGCGATGACAACGACATTCTCTGGGTGGCCGATGAGGTCCAGTCCGGCACCGGTCGTTCGGGCAAGTTCTTTGCCTTCGAACACTATGATGTTGTGCCTGACATCACCGCATTGGCGAAATCGCTCGGTGGCGGCAAAACCGCGATGGCGGCGATGATCGCTCGCAAGCCGATCTACATGAAGGCTTACGGCAAGCCTGCCACCGCACTAATCCATGGTCCGGCCACATTCGGCGGCATTGGCGAAGCCTGTGTAACGTCCATCGAAGCGCTGAACGTCATGTATGACGAAGAACTGCTGGACAACGCCGCCCGCGTGGGCGCCTATATGAAATCCCAGCTGCAAGGCCTGGCGGCCAAGCATCCGAAACTGATCAAGGATGTGCGCGGTCGTGGCTTTATGCTCGGACTGGAGTTCCAGGACTTCTCAAAGACCATGCCCGCTGTGGTCCGCCCTGCCCTGTCCATGCTGGATGAAAAGCTGAAAGGTTCGCTTTCTGGTTTCGTGGGATCGGCCCTGCTGCGCGATCACGACGTGTTGGTGGCCTTTACTGAATACAACCGCAACGTGGTACGTCTTCAGCCACCGCTGATCACCACCCACCAACATGTTGATCAGTTTATCGCCGCGCTCGACAAGGTCCTGTCAGGCGGTGTGGTCAAGATCGTCACCGATTTCATCAAGTCGCAGCGAGACTAAGATGACTGACGCAGTCAACACACCTTTGGAAAAAGCCGGGTTCTGGGCCATGCGCAGAACCGGTTCCCTTGTTTCAGACACGGGTCTGGACTGGGTCATGGGTGTTGGCTTTTTGCTGTTTGTTCTTGCGATCAGCACGGTCGCTGTTTTCCAGCCGGGATACAGTTTTGATCTGGTTGCTTATTTTGGCGCAACCATATCTTTCATCAATCCGACCGCGGATCCCATGCAGGCCTGGGAACTGTTGCGACAGGCAGCGCCAGACGCAGTCTATCAGGATCTATCGGCCAGCAACGATTACCGTTTGGCTCAATCGAGCGATCCGTCGGCGTTTGCGTCCAACATGCCGCTCTACTCCGCCAAGATTGGCTACATCTACCTGCTCCACTGGCTCTCGGCACCTCTGGGTTTCGTCAAGGCAGCGCTCTGGAGCAGCCACGTTGCAGGCCTTTTGCTTGGTCTGATTTGTCTCATCTGGATGGTGCGTGAAAAGTGCCTTCAGGGTGCACCATTGGTGGCCGCCGTGTTGCTTGCCAGCAATTACTTCGACGCTTTGAGCTATCCGTCTCCGGACATCATCGCCAGCATGCTGACGCTGGCAGCGATCTATCTGTGGCTCAAACTGCGCGAAATGCCGGCAATTGCCTTGTTGTTTATCGCGTTCCTTTTCCGCCCAGACACACTGATCATTGTCTTTGCCCTGCTGCTTGCATCATTGGCCTATGGGCAATCCGTCAAACGCATCGGCGCCTTGTTTGTTGCCCTTTTGGCCTCGTCGGTTGGGATCAGAAATCTGACGGATCACCCCGGCTGGTGGGTCCATTACTATTTTTCCACCGTGCAAATTCAGAACACGCTGGTGGGTTTTGAGCCGGCCTTTTCGGTGATGGCATGGGCAAAAGGACAAGCCCGCGGCGTGTTTATGTCGTTGACCGAATTCAATTGGCCGGTGCTTTTAACCTTTATCGTTGCGGCAACCCTGGCATTGAAGCAGGCGGGAATGGTTTTTGGCGCACGGCGCGGTACCTTGATGCTCGCATGCTTCCTGGCCATTGGTGGAAAGTTTGTGGTCTTTCCCCTGCCCGATGATCGCATCTACATGGTTCTGATTTTGGCCATGACACTGTTGCTGATCGATACGCTGCAACCAAGATTGGCCCGTTCGCTCAGGAACTGATGCGGTCAGCGTTGGGCATCCCAACTTTCATACATCGGCGGCGGCGTGGTCTGATGCAGTCGGGATCGCGGCGCATCGCTACTGGATGCATAGGAACGATTGGGAGCCGTGGAATATAGATCATCGTCCCCTGACGCCGTTGAGGGGCGCGGTTTAGGTTTTGAACCAATGGTCTGGCGGAGCCCAAGCAGCAAAAAGGGCAGCAGAGCGACAAAAACACCAATTCCAGCACCAATAATACCACCGGCAGCCACGATCAGCTTGCGCTGCGGACCTGCCCGATCATAGTTGGGGGTCGCTTCGGAAATGATGCGGGCGCTGCTGGAACGCAGATTTTGTTCCGCCCCGGTCTCGCGGGAGCGCAGCAAGACGGTTTCGTAGATCTGGCGGGCAGCTTCGACCTCACGGTTCAGCTCGCGCAGTTTCACCATAGCAGCAGAGTCGTTGACCGCAGCGCCCTTCAACTGATTGACCTGTGCGGTGAGATCCGCCTGGCGGGCGATGGCGCGCTTGTAGTTTTCCTGGGCCGTCTGCACCATGCGCTTCATTTCAACGGAAATGGCATTGAGGGCGCTGCGTCGCTCTGACTCGGCTGCAATCCGCTCCGGATGACGAGAACCCAGTTTCGTCTTCAATCTTTCCAGCCGGGCATTGGCGCGCGAATAATCCAGGCGCAACTGATTAACGGTTGCGTTGGACAGGTTGGACGGCAACGATCCTGAAATAACGTCAGCCAGATTGGCATTCGCGGCCTGTTCGGCACGTGTCTTGGCATCGCTCAGTTGAACCCGGGCCAGGACAAGTTGCTCATTCAACTGCTCCAGTTGAACTTCGCTGGTCAATCGACCGTTCGCGTCAACGAGACCATTGGCAGCTTTATATTGCTGAACTTTTTCTTCGTTATCCCGCACCCGTTGACGCAGTTCGTCGAGGCGGGCGGTCAAATCCTCGCTGACGTTGCGGGCAACGCTCGAACGAACAACCGATTCATCCGCGATATAGGCCTGGGCAACAGCATTTGCGATACGCGCTGACTTTTCCGGGTCCTGGGTCGAGACGCCCAGCAGGATTGTATAGGTCTGGCCAACGCGCTGAACTTCCAGATTTTCCAGCAGGTGACGCTTTGCGGCTGACCGGCTGTTTGAGGCGGCCGCACCACCGTTCATCAGACGCCGGAATGACGCCATCAGACCGCCGGACGAACTGCTCGTGAACTCTGGATCCTCAGCCAATTCGAGATCATCGACCACCGGATCAATGACGCTGGAAGAATTGATAATCCGCACTTGGCTTTCGGCATAGGCAACGGTTGCGTCGCCATTCAAGCCGTTGGGCGAAACCGAATTGTTCAGCAGTTTCAAGCCGCGTGGTTCCAACAGAACTTCGGCAACCGATTCAAAACGGTTCGGCAAGGTCGCCGCATACATTGTCGCCAAGATCGCGCCGATGACCGCGCAGACCAAGATGCTTTTCCAGCCCTTCATCAGTGCGACGACAAAATTGTCGAACGAGAAAAAGTCCATCAAGCCGGGCTGCGGTGGGGGGGCGTCTGCACCAAAACGTGCCTCGACACGCTCATTGCTTGGCGCAGAACGCCCCCGAGCCCGCCGCTTCAGGCTATCCAGTTCATCACTCAGCAGTTCCAACTGTTCGGCTTGATTGAGATTGCTGAGGGCCGGTTGAGGTGTGTGCTTGGTTTGGGTCTCTGGTTCAGGAGTGATCGAGGCAGCTCGGGCTTCCAATTCTAGGCGCTGATGCTCCAACAGATCCGCATGCGCCTTGTGCAACCTCAGGCGCTCCTGCGCTTCGGCGGTGTTGAACTCTGAAAGCAGCGAACCCGACCCGCCTTGCCCTGCCCCTAGAGGAGCAAGTGGCGATGACGGCGCGGTCAGCGAGGACGTCCCGAATGGAGCAGCCATTGTCTGCGATTGCAGGTCTTGGGCAGGCTGAACGGGCGTTGCCATCAGATCCAGCAAAGACCCCTGTGCCGGTGATTGTTGGGCCGCCTTTTCATCTTCTTGTTTTTTCTTGTCGAGAAAACGGGACAACATTGTCGGGCAACCGGCTCCAGCTTTGGGATTTTGGGGCGCGGCGTGAAACTGCGGCGCCTTACCCAAGTATTAACCGGTATGGATAACAAAGGATTAATTTGCAGACCGAAACGGAGCATTTTGCCGGTCCACTCGGCTGGTCACCGGACCACGTTTTGGATGACCTCAAAAAGCGGCTTCTTCTGCCAGTTTTCGTCGAAGGGCAGAGGCCGCGCCTTGGCATCGTCATCGCGAGGAAAGGTCTCATCGATCCAGCTATAACGGTCGTTAAGACCCCAGGTTGCAATGAATTCTGGCTCCGCAATATCGGTTAGAGCCGTCAGATATTCGCGCGCTGTATTGGCAACTCCCCTATCGCGTCGCGCAATGTCAGCGCTCAGTTTCCAGTCGATAATGTCCAGTTCGGTGATCGCAACGGCGACGCCCAGCGTTTTCAACTGGCCGACAAAATCGGCGAGGTTGTCTTTGCCGACCCGGCGCTCGGCATAAAGATGGGCCTGCATACCAACCCCGTGAACGGGAATGTTCTTGTCCTGCAAGCGCCGCACGATACTCAAGATCGCTTTTTGCCGTGCCGCCACCCGAGGACCTTCGTCCTGAAGATCGTAATCGTTGATGAACAGCCTGGCCTTTGGATCAGCAGAAGCCGCTGCTTTGAAAGCAATGTCGACATGTTTGGGCCCAAGCGAGTTGTACCAGACGCCGGCCCGCCATTTCCCTTCGCTCAAGGGGTCATGGGCAACAACTTCATTGGCAACGTCCCATGTGGCTATCCGCCCGGCATATCGACCCATCACCTTCTCGACATGCTCATTGAGCAGTCTTTCCAGCTTGCGTGGTGAGGTGATCTGATCCAGCCAGGCCGGATTGGCGTGATACCAAAGCAACGCATGACCGTGCAGGCGCTTTTTGTTTTGTTCTGCAAATTCAATGATTTCATCGGCGCCGGAAAAATCAAACTTGTCTTCGTCATAGCGCAGACTGGCCCATTTGAGCGCGTTCATCGGTGTGATCAGATCAACATGCTCGACCAGCGCCTGCTTGAGCATCGGATCGCTGCGAAACGGCTCCAAATGCACCGCCGCACCCAGCGGTATCCTGTTTGCAGACGCCTGCGTCGCGCGGGCAAACGGGGTTAACAAAGTGTTACCCAATAGGGCGCCAGCAAGGCCTATTGCTGAACGACGTGTTAACAGATTGTGACTAATATTACTCACAGTTTTACCACCACCATTAAGCCTGTCGCCTCACCGCCGGCTTATAAGGGCAATTGATGAAGCAATCGTGATGTCGGTGCAGTCCTATTCACAATCGATGGCGAATGTCGTGACGCTGGGCCTTGGTCGCCTGGGCATTAACCGCGCGCAGATCATCGACTATTCCGCTTTGCTGAGCGGACAGCTTGGACGGCTGGTTTTCTCGGTGGTTTATTTCGTGGTCCTTGCACGCACTTTGTCGCTCGGTGATTTTGGCATCTTCGCTTCCTGTTCAGCGATCGGCATCGTGCTTTCGCGCCTGGTAGGGTTTGGCTACATCTCTCCCCTGTTTCGCGTTGCCACAACCAAACCGAGTTTGATTGGTGCCTATACCGGTGGGTTTCTCGTCGCGGTGGCACTGTCCCTACCCCTGGTGTTTGCCATCAGTTGGGGCATCTATGCGATGCTCTATGCGTCGCTGATTCCATTGCACGTATTCGCCATGATCGTCTTGGCCGAGGCCGTTTGCTGGCGCGGCATTGAGACGACGATCATCGTATGTAATGGGCAGAACCGATATACCACGGCAGCACTCCTTGGCATTTCCGGCGTCGCCATAAAGCTTGCCGCTGCCATTGCCCTGTTCTTCCAGACAAGTCACACACTGGAGACCTGGGCGCCTCTGTATTTCAGCAGCTTATTTCTGGTGATGATGATTGGCGTTGTTTTTCTCTATCCCAAACAGAGACTGAGATGGCAGCCAAAGGCATGGATCGGGCGCGCCAAAGACGCCATGGGTGTGTCCGCAGCCGAGACGTTGTTCTACCTGCAATCGGAAATGGACAAAGTCCTCGTTTTGGCGCTTGGCGGTGAAATCCTCTCAGGTCTTTACGCCATTGTGATGCGCCTGGTGGATCTGACCGCTGTGCCCTTGCGCGCCTTCAGCACCATGTTGACCCAATGGATCATGCGCAGCCGCAAATCCGGTGGTGCCGCCAAGACCGGGTTGAAACTCGACCTGATCATAGGCCTGACATCGATCGTGGCAATCGTCGGCATCGCCGGCCTATTGTCCTTTGCCCCCAACATTCTGGGCCAGAATATCGCGATGGGCGCGTCGTTCCTTTGGCTATTGGTTTTGGTGCCGGCCTTCCGCAACGCAATCGAACTGCACACCGATCTGCTTTATGGTCATCAATTCATGGCCGCACGTGTCGCCCTGCTCGCCTATCTCGGCACATTGAAAGCACTGTTGATCGCCATTGTCCTGGGGCATACGCAGGAGTTTGCCGAAGTTGCCTTGCTGCTCAATCTCGTATTCGGCGCGCTCTACATCGCGTCAGCGCTGGTCACCTATTCGAGGCTCAACAGGCGTTTGAAAAAACTCTAGTTGTTCAGGCAAAAATCAAGCGGCGATCAAGTCACGCAACAGATGCGCGCTTGTCCCGGTAAACGACTGAATGCCGATGGCAACCTGATGGGGCTGCATGGTTCGCAAAAACACTTCCAGCGCTTCCCGGTTGAGCGCGTCGCCCGACCAATAGGTCTGACAAAGCGCGCCCCGTCCCGCAAAATGTCCGCGACCGCCAACAACAGTATCAGCATAGGCGCCATAGATCTGGCATTCTGAAAAACTCCGCCTCGAGCCGATGGCGGCAATCCAGTTCTTGGAAGTCACATTTTCAATATGACGGCACATGTTCACCACATGATCGCGCCGCCAGCTCACCAGATTGTTGATATAGTCGTGGGCTGGGAAACTCACCTCGCCTAGACCGTTCAATCGCGCCGCATGGCGCGTCCAATCTTTGTGGAGTTTGCCGGATTCGGGCAGCGTATCGTTGATGCCGAGGTCTTTTCGGTAAAGACGCAACAGTCCGTCTTGCCACAGATCTCGTGTTGAAAATGGCTTTACGAACAGCATGTCTGAATCGCAATACAACAAGCCATCCTGTTCAAGATAGGATGCAATCGCGATGCGACGAAGCTGTTGAATGTGCCATCCACGCATCGGCCAGGTACGGGTTGAAAACCAGATCTTGCGCGATGTTGAAGAAAATCCCTGCCTGGCGCTTTTCAGCCAGCTGGGCAGAATGTCTTTTTCGTTGATGACATGGCGACGCGGCCCTGCCAGCGGCAGGAACGTTTTGTAGTCGTCGTTGTCGACCAGAATGTAGTGATCGGGTCGATCCGCGACAAAACGATCAATGCTGTCGCACAGCAATCGGCAATGCTCAAAGTCCGCCGCATAGCTCGGCGTGATCAGCGCTGTGCTGGGTGATTTGCTCACGCGTTTGGACCTTTCACCGCACCAAACCACTTTTGGCGCAAAATCCGCATGATGAAGAGCGGATTGCCCACAACATAGCGTCGCCACATGCGTTTGGGTTCCAAACCCAGGCGGAACAACCATTCCAGACGCCAACGGATCATCATCTGCGGTGCCCGTGGTACGGAGCCAGAAGTAAAATCCAGTAAAGCGCCAACACCAACACAAATGGAGGCATGTTCTGTGGTGCAATTTTTGGCGATCCACTCCTCCTGCTTCGGGTTGCCAAAGGCAACCAGGAGAATGTCGGGTCGCTCAGCTTTGAGACGTTCAAGAATCTCAGCTTCCTGATCGCTGTCGAAATAACCGTCACTGACAACACTGAAATCGTGTTGCGGGTTATTTTCCCCAAACTTCAAGGCGGCAGCTTCTGCCACGCCGGGCTTAGCCCCCAGCAATGCTATTCGACGCCTTTTCCCGCTGGTCATGCGACTAAACAGTTTGGGAACAAAATCTGTTCCATTGAGATTTTCTGGAAACGCCGTTCCGTAGAGGAGGCGGGCACCGAGATCGAGGCCGACTCCGTCCGACAGCACGGTGAAATCTTTCAGGATACGGCGATAGTTCGCGTCGCCGTACGCAATGTTGGCGCCATGGGCGTTCAAAAATGAGAGCTTGCGGTGCTCGCCGCTTTCAATCACCCGTTCCAATTCGCAGACGGCGGAATTGCTGGTGGCTGCCCAAACGTCGACACCGAGAATATTGTGGGTATCCCGTTCGGCTGGGCCGGGACCAACTGAACCGCCAGACTTCAAGCGTGCGGGGGCCAACAATGTTTCGCTCGCATTGCCCATGAAAGTCTTCTTCAATCCTCGTCATCGCGAACCGGCCGTATACCAGTCCGCATAGCTGTCCACACCCGCCCAAAAGTGATGGCGACAATATCGCATAAACCATTGCAATTTTGTGAAAAATCTATGCTTTTGGTTAAGCTAGCGCGGCCAGGCCGAGACGCAATCCGTCGGCCATTCCGTCGCGCTGTTTATTAAGAAAATCGGCCCCATCAGCAACCGGCAAAATGCCGGCTTTTTCCCGTTCGATCAGGGTCACCAGCGCGTTGCAAAACTCCTCTGGCGTATCGGCCTGCAGACAGTTTTCCGGCAGAACATCAATGCCGCGCAAGGATGAAGATGTTGCCACGCAGGCCCGACCCGACTGAAACGCCTCAATGGTCTTGAGCTGAACGCCCGTTCCTCCGCGACTGATCAGCGGAATGATGCGCACCGAATTGAGAAAGTTCTCTGCACTGTCGACCCGGCCCAAATACTGGACGCGCGGATCTGATTTCAGGGGTGTGTCGGGCACACTGCCGGCGACAGCGATGCTCATATCAACCGGCAATTGCGGCACGACTTCCTCGACAAACCATTTCAGCCCCAAGAAGTTAGGTTGCCAGGACCAGGTTCCGATAAGCCCGACATCATATTGTTTTTTAACAGATATTTCCTGTGCATTACTCGTTGGCAAGAACAATGGCAGATGGCAACCTGTGTCCGCGCTCAGATCATGGTCGCTGGTGTCATCCGCACTGAAGGTCCACGTGAACCGCGCATGCCGACACAAATCCTCTTCCAATGAACGCAACAATCTGGCGTCCCGACGGTACAGATAGCGTTGCAGAATTGACGGCGAAACCTCGGCATTTTGTTGGGCAGATCGATGCTCCACATTATGCGCCACATAAAGATAGGGGTGCTGCAGCAGTTCCGGAAACGCCGCGGCCATCTGGTAGGAATTAAGGATATGCGCATCGAAGGGGCCGTGTTCCGACATCGCACGCGCCAATTCGCGCTTGGGGAAGTCGACCAGCTTGGCTGCGGCAAAAGGCAAGCCATGTTGAAGCGCGCGCGCCAACCAGACCAGCTTTTGAGCACCGCCTGCTGTTGCGTTTTCGAGCTCGCGGGTGCCCAGTACAACTTGGTCGCCCAGCCCTGCTCCAGCCTGTCGTGGCAACCTGAAGCCAAAAACCGTCACCGAATGCCCAAGCTCGCGCAATCCCGCCAAGACGGCGTCATTGGCGATCTCGAACCCGGTCGTTGGATCGCCATCAGGAACAATCGATGTGAAAAACGCGAATCGCATGGCCCGGCCCATTTGAAGTTGAGGGTCATTATCCCCCTTGCGGGCTGAGTATTTCGTTAATCTGCCGTCCTTATGATCGCGACAGAAACAGAGATCAAAAGCAATGATGACAGCGCAACCGCCTGGCGAATCCGACATCACGATCACGTGGCAACACCATGCTACAGATCCTCAGTCCATCGAGTTGGTCGTTGTGCTGCCGACGTTCAAACGGCCTGATCATCTGCGCATCACGCTGCAGTCCGTAATCAATCAAACCACCCCGAAACCCTATGCCATCGTCGTGATGGACAATCATCCAGAAGGGTCGCAGGGTGCTGTCGCTGCAGAGGAATTGCTCAAAGAATCAGAGGTTTCGGCGACCATTATCCTCGCCCACCGTCGCGGCAACTGCGCCGCCTACAATGCGGGCTTTCATACGGCACTGAGCACCTATGAACACGCCAGATGGATCCAGATCATCGACGATGACGAGATCGCCCATCCTGATTGGCTTGAAAACCAGGTGGCCACGGCAGAACGGTTGGGCGTCGACTTTTGCGGTGCACCGCAGCATCCGATCTTTGACGGTGGCCGGCATCAGGATTGGCAGCGCCATCCGGTGTTCGAGCCTCCCTTCAAATCCAGCGGTCAGGTGCCGATCCTCTACTCCAGCGGCAATGTTCTGCTCAGCACCGAACGTTTGCGCGAGCATCAGCACCCGTGGTTGGACGAAGTCTTTAATTTTCTTGGCGGCGGTGACAGTGATTTTTTCGACCGATGCAAGCGGCGTGGCGCACGCTTTGGTTGGTGTGCTGAAGCGGGTGTTGACGAAACAACACCGCTGCGCCGCACCGAGCTTTCTTGGCTCAATTCGCGCAGCCTGCGCAATGGCTCGATATCCGCGCTGATCCAGAAACGCGCGGCTCGGTCGATGACCGATCACGCCGCCAGAATAATTAAGTCGTCGCTGCTGCTAGCGGCTTCTCCTTACCGTTCGTTAACACTGTTTGTTAACAAACGCTCCCTTATCATGGCGCTGAATCCGATGAATGTTGCCCTCGGGCGTTTGCTGATGGAATTCGGCTTTGCCAACGAACAATACAGAGCTGCCGACAAGAACTAGCCAGGCTGGTGGAAGTGGGAAGGCAAAATGAGCCATACCCACACATTCAGCGATAGCCGGCATCGCTCTCCCCCGATTGCACGTGAGAGCGGCAATTATTGGCCAGCCGCCATCATTCTCACCATCGTCTTCGTTACGTTCCGCCCGCTCTCCGATCCCGAAGTGATTTCCGGATCTGGTGGCGGTGGCGACCTGGTGAATCAGTTGGGCTTTGGCGGGCTAGGCCTTATCTGCCTGTATTTGTTGGTTAAAAGAACCAGCTCAGAGGCAATATCGGCGCTGACCAATCCACTCTGGCTGATGGTCTTGCCGGTTCTGGCCTTGTCCGTCGTCAGCGCTGATCTGCCCGGTTCGGCCCTGCGCGCCGTCCTGTTTTCCTTTGTTGTGGTTCTTGCTGCCGCAACGGCGATGAGCCAACACCGCACAATGTCGGAACTGGTATCGGCCCTCAGTTTTGCCACCGGCTGCACCCTGTTGTTTTGCTATGTCGCGGTGTTTTTCTATCCTGAACTCGGCGTCCATGAAGCCGAAGGGGCGGAAGCTGTCCACGCTGGCCTCTGGCGGGGCGTTTACGATCACAAGAACGTCGCAACCTATGTAATGGGTGGCTTTGTGCTTTTCGGCTGGTTCATTGCCCAAAATGGCAAGCCCGGTGTGGGATTGGCTATCCTGTTGGCCGCATCGGTTTTCGTGCTTCAGGCCGGGTCCAAGACCGTCATGTTCATTTTGCCGGCCAGCATTTTATGCGTCGCTGTTGCCCAATGGATCACCTGGCCATTCTTGAAAGCACTGACGGTTCTCTCTCCGGTGGTGGTCCTTGGCACTGTGACGCTGGGATCCGTAATCTACTCCCCTATCCTACTGGAAATACAAAGCTACTTTCCCGGAATTACCTACACGGGACGCACAGATTTGTGGACTTTCGGGCTGGAAGATTTGGCACAATCTCCCTGGTTCGGATTCGGCTTCGAAAGCTATTGGCGCACGCCACGCGTGATGGATGCTGTGCAACCCATCGATCTGAATTGGGATGTGCGCGACTCCGTTCACGGTCATAATTCGTGGCTAGATGCTGCGCTCAGTTTTGGCATTCCAGGAGCGCTGCTGCTGGGGCTGGTTCTGGTCGTCATGCCAATTCGCGACTATGTCTCAATCCCCAACAGCGGCAACGCAGGCAAATTGGCCAAGCTGTTTGTCACTCTGTGGTTGTTCACCGCCTTGGGCGCCAATCTTGAGAGCTTTTTCTTTCGGCGTGCCGATCCGGTCTGGTTCTCCATGCTGATCGCAATTGTCGGCCTGCGCCTGACGGCTCATATCAGCCGTCGGCATAATGCCGCCCCAAAGCGCCGTTAGTTGCCATTTACGGGAAACTTGGTTCGGGCAACATCATGAGCGATAATCTCACACGCCGAGCGTTTATATCCTCCAGCCTGGTTGCCAGTGGTTCGTTGCTTATTGGCTGCAACTCCAGTCGACTGATCGATGATGTCAGCACCGGTTCGATCACCAGCAAGGCGCGCCGCCCTTCAATCGGAATCGACGCAAATCTGCGCTCTGCCGGATCGATGTATTCCGAGAAGATCGACGGCCAATACACACTCGCCGCTGTCCCCTATCAGGAATTGGACGTGCGCTTCCGCCGCCAGCGTGTGGTCAACCGGACCGGACTGGGACCGGGTAACCTTCTGGTAGATCCCCACAACCACCATGCCTATTACGTGCTCAGCCGCGACGAAGCCGTGCGATATGGTGTCGGCGTCGGCAAAGCAGGATTTGAATGGACCGGCGACGCCGTCATCGGGCGCAAGGCAAAATGGCCGCGCTGGACGCCACCGGCAGAAATGATTGCCCGCTCTCCACAGCTTGAAAAATACCGCAATGGTATGGAAGGTGGCATCGACAATCCGTTGGGTGCCCGTGCCTTGTACCTTTATGCCAACGGGCGGGACACGCTGTATCGCCTGCACGGCACGCCGGAGTGGCAGTCGATTGGCAAATCCATGTCGTCCGGCTGTATTCGGCTGCTCAATCAGGATGTGATCGATTTGTTCGATCGGGTTCCGGTTGGCACCAGGGTGCGGGTCATTTAACGTCAGTCTTATTCCAGACAACAAAATTCTCCGTCCCCTATCAATTGGTGTGGCATTGGTCTAAGGAGGCGTCACGTCCTCCATCTATCCGGAACCCCTATGTTACGGCCCACGCTTTCAGCGTTTGCGGATCGCCTGTCCCGAAGCGGTGGCATTTGCCTTTGTTGCCGGCGTCCATCCGCTTGTTGGTCTCTACGCGGCCTTCATCGTCGGTCTCATCACAGCCCTGTTCGGTGGCCGTCCGGGCATGATTTCCGGCGCCACCGGTGCCTTGGCTGTAGTGATGGTTGCACTGGTGGCAGAACACGGCGTGGAGTACCTCTTCGCAACTGTGGTGTTGATGGGTATCCTACAAATACTGGCCGGTATCTTCCGGCTCGGAAAATTCATTCGACTGGTGCCCCATCCCGTCATGCTGGGCTTTGTCAACGGCCTGGCAATCGTGATCTTCCTGGCGCAAATGACCCAGTTCAAAGTGACGGGCGATGACGGTGTAAAAGTCTGGATGAGCGGCACGCCGCTTCTCACCATGCTCGGTCTGGTCTCTTTGACAATGGCAATCATCTACCTGTTTCCAAAATTCACCAAAGCCGTCCCTGCGCCTCTGGCAGGCATTGCCATTGTGGCTGCCCTGGTCATCGCGGCCGGCATGGACGTGCCGCGTGTTGGCGATCTGGCCTCGATCCAGGGCGGATTGCCGCCATTCCACATTCCAGCCGTTCCGTTGACCTTGGAAACCCTGCAGATCATCTTCCCCTATGCTTTGATCCTCGCCGCCATTGGCCTGATCGAAAGCCTGCTGACCCTCAACCTGGTGGGCGAAATCACCGGCAAGTCCGGAGGCGCCTCACAGGAATGTCTGGCGCAGGGCGCAGCCAACACCGTAACCGGGTTCTTCGGCGGCATGGGCGGTTGCGCGATGATCGGGCAGTCGATGATCAACGTGAAGTCTGGCGGCCGCACCCGCCTGTCAGGGATCGCCGCGGCCCTGTTCCTGTTGACGTTTATTCTGGTTGCTTCCGATTTGATCGAACAGATCCCACTGGCCGCTCTCGTCGGGGTCATGTTCATGGTCGTCATCGGCACCTTCGCCTGGCACAGCCTACGCATCTTCGGCAAAATTCCATTTACCGACGCTTTGGTGATCGTGCTGGTAACGGCCGTGACCGTCGCCACCGACCTTGCTGTTGCTGTGATCGTCGGCGTCATCGTCTCGGCGTTGGCCTACGCCTGGCAGAACGCCACCCGCATTCGGGCCAATATCGATACGCCGTTCGAAGGCACCAAGGTCTACGCTATTGAAGGCCCGCTGTTCTTCGGGTCAGCGGATGGCTTTGCTGAAATCTTCACGCCGGACGAGGATCCGGATCTGGTGATTGTTGATTTCATCAACTCTCGCGTTGTTGATCAGTCGGCACTGCAGGCGATTGAGGCCATGGCGACGCGCTATGAAAAACGCGGCAAGCAGCTGCAGCTTCGGCACCTGTCGCGCGACTGCCACAAGTTGCTGAAGCGGGCCGGTCAATTGATCGTCGATTCAGACAACGATCCGGAATACGGCCTGCCTGTCGACTACAATGTGCGCACCGGCATGTTGGGTGGCGGACACTAGAGTCTGCTTTAGCTCCGCAGGGCGGGCAAGCCGATACCAACGGCCTCGAAGCCACCGTCTGCTGCCAGTAACTGGCCGGTGATGAAACTGGCGTCTTTTGAGGCGAGATAGCAGATTGCACTGGCGATCTCATCTTCGCTGCCGTAGCGATTCAACGGCAGAGCATCGTGATAGGCCGCGCGGATTTCCTTGGTGTGAACCGCCAGTGCCAGTTTGGTATTGACCGGTCCTGGAGCGACACAGTTGGCACGGATGCCCAGTTCGCCAAGCTCCGCCGCCTGCTGCAAGGTTAGCTGTATCACGGCCGCCTTGGATGTGCCGTAGGCCACCCGCAGCGTACTGGCGCGCAGCCCGGAAATCGACGCGATGTTGACGATCGACGCATAGCTGTCTGCGGCCGTCTTGGCCAACAGAGGGATCATCGCTTGCGAAACGAGGAACACGCCGTCCAGATTGGTCGCCATCACCCGGCGCCAACGTTCAAAACTGGTCTCAGCAATGGGCCCAAAGTCGGCGACCCCCGCATTGTTGATCAAAGCGTTGCAGGCACCCAAACCATCGGCGATTTCCGCCACTGCAGCATCAACCTGTTCGGGGATCGAAACATCACAGACAATTGGCACAGCAGCGTCGCCAATCTGTTTGGCTTCTTCCAACAGAACGTCCGCGTCGCGATCGATCATCGCCACCTTCATGCCTTGGTTGACAAAACGCCGAGTGGTGGCCAGCCCGATGCCCCGGGCAGCACCGGTTACAACGGCTACCTCCGTCAATGCACCGCTCCCAGCCAGCTGGCAAAACCGTCGACCACCTTGTCGATGTCTCCTGTCTCAAAATCCAGATGAGTGACCAAACGCGTACTGCGTGTTGGTCCCGAAGGCTCTGACACGATCATGCCGCGGGCCAGCATGTGTTCGGAAAGACTGCCGTCACCGGCGTCCTGCTCGACATCCAACCAAATCATGTTGGTGTGGACACGACTGACGTCAAAGTTTAGACCCGGCAGTTCGGCCAATCTCTGGGCCATCGCCGCCGCGTTGGCATGGTCTTCTTCCATCCGCTCCACATTGTTTTGCAAGGCGTACATGCCGCAGGCTGCCAGAACCCCCGACTGTCGCAAACCGCCGCCAACCAGTTTGCGTGCCCGCCGTGCCCGGTGGATGAAATCGGCAGGTCCGCAGAGCACCGACCCGACAGGCGCTCCC